>JABFRY010000113.1 GCA_013140955.1 Acidobacteriota bacterium | reverse complement strand
GCCCGGCACGTTCGTGGGGCCGGGCCGCCCCCTCGCGCGGATCGTCCCGGCAGGGGCCGGGCTCGAACCCGCAGCCGTGGCCCGCGCGTTCAGCGTGGGTCGTGACCGGGCCTTCGACGACGACCCACGCTTCGGGCTCGTCGTGCTCTCGGAGATCGCCGCCCGCGCCCTGTCGCCCGCGGTGAACGATCCCGGCACCGCCATCCAGGTGCTGAGCGCGCACGTGCGTCTGTTGACCGTGTGGTCGGAGGCCGCCAATCCCCCGGACGAGGCAACGCGCGCGGAGGTCGTGTTCGACCGCGTCGAGGTGCCCACCCTGTCCGTGGACGATCTGCTGGACGATGCGTTCACACCCATCGCGCGGGATGGTGCCGGCACCGTGGAGGTGGCGGTGCGCCTGCAGAAGGCACTGGGCATTCTGGCAGCCACCGGCGACGCGGCGCTGCGATCCGCGGCGCTGCGTCACCAGCGGATCGCCCTGGCGCGGGCTGCGCAGGCCATGCGCGTGCCCGAGGATCTCGAGGCCGTCCGTCGCCTCACCTCGTTCGCGGCGGGACACGCGGGTCGGTCGATGGCGAAACCGTAGGGACGGCTCAGCAGCCAGGCCCGGGACGAGGGTCTGGCCTACGCCAGTCGTGGTTCACGACTCGTCTTCGTGGACCACGTCGAGATCGACCATCAGCTCGTCGGCCAGGGCCTCGAGCTCGCCGCGCAGGGCATCGACCGTGACCGCCGGCGGCACCCGCACGAGCGCGCTGGCGCGAAACAGCAGGTCCCCGGTCATCGGTGCGCTCTCGACGCCCGTCTCCAGCGACTCGATGTTGATGTGCTGGGCCGCCAGTGCCCGCGAGATGTCCCGCACGATACCCGGCCGGTCGTTGCCAACCAGCTCGAGCCGGAGTGGTCGTCCCTCGACGGCTGGCGGGCCACCAGCCTCCTCGACGACCACCGTCAGGCCTTCCGCGATGGTTCTCAGGCGGGCCGACAGCTCGCCCGCACGGTCCTCCTCCACGCTCACGCGCAGCAGTCCGGCGAACTTGCCGGCCACGTGCGCCATCTGGCTCTCTTCCCAGTTGGCGCCCGCGGCCAGGATCTGTTCGGCCAGGGCCTCCACGATTCGCGGGCGATCGTCGCCAATGACCGTCAGCACGAGTGCCTTCCGCATCACGTCCTCCGGCGCCCGCGCGCTGTCACCTGGGAGCGAGTGCCGAGCGACACCCTCGGATTCCTGCGCCGGCGCGACTGCGGGCCTCCGGGACGCCGCTCATTGATAGCAGAGGATGAGGCCCGTGTACTGCTGCGCCCGTTCGGCGATGTCTGCGATAGGGAGCAGCGTGCGGTCCGTCGAGACGGCGTAGCGCACGTTGTTCGTATCGAGAAACGACCGTGCCATGGCCTCACGCACGGCGAAGTTCACGTTTTGGGGCGTGGCGTTGCGCTCGCGTTGAAAGAACTCGGTGTTCAACGTTTCGACGACCACCCCCGCAATATGCCCGGTCCGGTCCATCACCGGGCCTCCGCTGTTGCCAGGCTGAATCTGCGCGGTCATCTGCAGCCGGCTCAGGTCGTCGTTGAGGCCGCTCAGGGCGCTCACGATGCCGCTCGTGAGGTTGCCCTGTGACGAGAGGTCGCCAAGCAGGGGAAAGCCGTACACGACCACTTCGTCACCAAGTCGCAGCACGCCGGCACCGGCGAACTCGGCGGGCGTCACAGGGGTCAGGTCGGTCTTCAGGAGCGCGAGGTCGACCCCCGCATTGCTGGCGAGTATCCGCGCCTCGACCGCCAGATCCCCGCGGACCTGGAACGTCAGACGGGAGCAGCCCTCGATGACGTGGTGGTTGGTCAGCACATGGCCGGCGCGGCTCACGAGGAAGCCCGTCCCTGAAGAGCTGAGGGCGGTGCCCGGCGCACGCGCGGGCCCAGGGGCTGCCGATCGCGCCTGCCAGGGCGGGGTGCCTGTCTCGGTGACGAACAGGTTCACGCGCTGCCCCGACGATCCTTGCTCGAACACACCGACCCAGACACTGTAGGTGCCGTTGACCGGGGTGCCGAACGTGACACCGGGATTGTGCCCGGTGGCGTCGAAGTCGTCGTTGCAGTGCCAGCTGCCATCGGGTGCCCGCACGGCGAGCGTGGTATCCACCGTGCCCTCGGCGAACAGGCTGAGGGTGAAGCGACCGGCCTGGCTGTAGACGATGTCGTAGTCGGGCCTCGCGGTGCTCACGAAGCCCACGCAGCCGTTCGCCAGCGATGCCGCGGCATCGCCTCCCCCGGCGACGACCTCGGCCGTGAACGGGTCCGGGTTGAAGTCGCCAGCCAGTTCCGTCGTGCCGAATCGCGGATCCCACGGTGCGCCGAGCTCGCTGATGATCAGCTCCGCAGCTGCGCCAACGTCGTCGCGGTTGTACGTCCCCACCCACACGTCGTAGCTGCCAGCGGCCGCCGACGGAAAGACGATGCCTGCATTCTCCCCGCCGCGTGCATTGAAGTCGTCGTTGCAGTACCACCGCCCGCTCGGGTCGTTGATGACGAGCGTGGTATCGACGGCGCTCTGGACGAAGAAGCCCAGTGCCACCGCACCGGATGTCGTGTAGTTCAGCTCGTAGTCAGGCTGGCCGCTCGCGATGAAGCCGACACACGGGCTGCCCAGCGCCGACGCGGCGTCGGCCCCACCCGCCTCGATGCGGACGCGGTGGGGATCCGGGGTGAAGTTGGCGGTGAGTGCGACGGTGCCGAAGAGCCCGGAGGCGGCCGTGTTCTGGGCAGAGGCGCCGCCGATGCTCACGGCGCAGGCAAGGCCAACGAAGCTCAGGATGCGCGTGGCAGTCATGTGCGGTTCCACCTCAGGAACGCTCGCGAGCTGGGTCGGCCCAATCGCGGCATAGGATAGTCGATCGCCAGACGCCCCCGTGCAAGGACTTTGCAGGACCTGCACCCGCGCCTCCTCCCCCGGCTTTCACGGTCTGGGCCGTCACCGCGGCAGGCATCGATACGGCGCGCCCCTTGACGCCCCGAGTCTTGACAGCGTGTGCCTATCAGCACCCTCAAGTCTTTGTATGAGGCCGAATCACTGCATCGTCCGTATAGTGACCGCTGGTAGTTCGTTCCGTTCGACCGAGGAGACGTGCATGCTCAAGAAATCCACGATGTTGCTCACCGCGCTCGCCGTGGCTGCGCTGCCGGTGCTCTCGACGACCGTCGTCAGGGCGCAGGGCGGGGCGCAGCCCAGCCAGTTCTGGTGGCCCGATCAACTCGATCTCACCCCGCTCCGCCAGGGGGGCGCCGAGTCCAATCCGCTCGGGAGGGACTTCGACTACGCCCGCGCCTTCGCGACGCTGGATCTCGATGCCGTGAAGCAGGACATCCGCCAGGTGCTCACGACGTCGCAGGACTGGTGGCCTGCCGACTACGGGCACTACGGTCCCTTCTTCATCCGGATGGCCTGGCACAGTGCCGGCACCTACCGCGTGAGCGACGGGCGCGGCGGCGCGGGTGGCGGGCAGCAGCGGTTCGAGCCGCTCAACAGCTGGCCCGACAACGCCAACCTCGACAAGGCCCGCCGGCTGCTCTGGCCCGTGAAGCAGAAGTACGGACAGCGGATCTCGTGGGCCGACCTGATGGTGCTGGCCGGCAACGTGTCGCTCGAGTCCATGGGCTTCCAGACGTTCGGCTTCGCCGGCGGCCGCACCGACGACTGGGAGGCGGACAAGACCTACTGGGGACCCGAACAGACCTTCCTCGCCGACGAGCGCCACAGCGGCGACCGCAACCTGCAGAATCCACTCGCGGCCGTGCAGATGGGCCTCATCTACGTGAACCCCGAGGGTCCCAACGGCAACCCGGACCCGCTGGCCGCGGCCCGCGACATCCGTGAGACCTTCGGCCGCATGGCGATGAACGACGAGGAGACCGTAGCGCTCATCGCGGGCGGCCATACCTTCGGCAAGGCGCACGGCGCGTACCGGCCGGCCGACTGCGTGGCCGCCGAGCCCGCCGCCGCGGGCGTGGAGCAGCAGGGATTCGGCTGGGCCAACCGCTGCGGCCGCGGCAATGCGGTGGACACGGTGACCAGCGGGCTCGAGGGCGCGTGGACCAGCACGCCGATTGCCTGGAGCACGGAGTACCTGGACAACCTGTTCGCCTACGACTGGGTGCAGACGCGGAGCCCCGCCGGTGCCGTGCAGTGGATTCCTGCCAACGGCCAGGCCGCGACCGCCGTGCCCGATGCGCACGATCCCGCCCGGCGGCACGCGCCGATCATGCTGACCACCGACCTCGCGCTGAAGGAGGACCCGGCGTACCGGCAGATCTCGGAGCGCTTCCGGAGCAACCCGGAGGAGTACCGCCTCGCCTTCGCCAAGGCGTGGTTCAAGCTCACACACCGCGACCTTGGCCCGCGGGCGCGCTACCTCGGTCCCGAGGTGCCGGCCGAGGAACTGATCTGGCAGGACCCGGTGCCCCAGGCGGCGAACACACCGATCACTGACGCCGACGTGGCAGACCTGAAGGCGCGGGTGCTGGCGTCGGGCCTGACCGTGCCCGAACTGGTGCGCACGGCGTGGGCATCGGCCGTCTCCTTCCGTGGCACCGACATGCGCGGCGGCGCCAACGGCGCACGCATTCGCCTGGCGCCGCAGAAGGACTGGGAGGCCAACGACCCGCAGGAGCTGGCCAGGGTGCTGCAGCGTCTCGAGGCCGTCCGGACCGACTTCAACCGCGCCCAAACCGGCGGGAAGGCCGTGTCGATGGCCGACCTGATCGTGCTGGCCGGCGGCGCCGCCATCGAGCAGGCCGCCCGGCAGGCTGGCCATGCGGTGCAGGTGCCGTTCGTGCCCGGGCGCGCGGATGCCTCGCAGGCGCAGACCGACGTGGCCTCGTTCGCGGTGCTCGAGCCGACCGCAGACGGGTTCCGCAACTACTTCCGCCCCGGCCAGCCGCGGTCGCCGGCCGAGATGCTCATCGAGCGCGCCAGCCTGCTCACGCTCAGCGTCCCGGAAATGACGGCGCTCGTGGGCGGGATGCGTGCGCTCAATGCCAACTCGGGGCAGGCGGCGCACGGCGTGTTCACCAGCCGTCCGGGCACGCTCACCAACGACTTCTTCGTGAACCTGCTGGGGATGTCCACCGGCTGGCGCCGGTCTGCGACCAGCGACGGCATCTACGAAGGGTTCGACCGGGCCACCGGCACCGTGAAGTGGACGGCCACGCCGGTCGATCTGGCGTTCGGGGCGAACACCGAACTGCGTGCCGTGGCGGAGGTCTACGCCGCGGCGGACGGCCAGGAGACGTTCGTGCGCGACTTCGTGGCCGCCTGGGCGAAGGTGATGACGCTCGACCGCTTCGACCTGGACTGAACCACACCGGCGGGACGCGCGTCAGCCTGACGCGCGTTCCGTCACCGCACTGGCGGTGTCGCGCCGGCGTCCTGCCGGCGGG
>JABFRY010000076.1 GCA_013140955.1 Acidobacteriota bacterium | reverse complement strand
CACGTACCGCTTCCCGCAGTTGAACCAGATCCACCCCGTCGTGCTGGAAGAACGCGTCGTCCTCGGCGATGAGGACGGCGCGCTTCAGGCGGCTCGAGATGCGGCCGTAGGGCAGCCACCGCCGCTGGTGCCGCAGGCTGCGCCCCTCGGCGGCCGCCTCGCGGGTGCGCAGCTCCATGAACGCCGTCGTCTCCGGGTTGTCGGTGGCGAGCGTGCGCACGTCGGGCAACGTGAGGTAGGCGTACGCCACCACCGCGAAGGCCGTCGCAGCCACGGCGACGACGGCCTGCAGGAGGCGCGTGAGTACCCGGGTCCTGGCCACGGAGGACCTAGCCACCCACGACGATCTTGATGCGCGTGCCCGTGGCCGGGGTGGAGCCGGGGTCGGCCTCGTTCATCACGGCCAGGGCCTCCGGCGTGATGGCACCGCCCGAGCGCGCCGCGATCGACTGCCACGTGTCGCCGTTGCGCACGGTGTAGAAGTCCACGAGATTGGGGCGGATCTCCTCCGCCTCGCGGGCCGACAAGGCCCGGAAGGATCTGATTGCGGTCTGGAACGTGGCGTCGGCCCGGGCGAACCCCGACGAAGGCACGATGCCGGCAATGAGGTAGACCCGGCCGTCATAGTCCACGTGCGCTGCCCTGATATCCACCTCGCCGAGGCCCTCGATCGCGCCCTGGTAGCGGCCGAGGAAGGCATCGAAGTTGGCAACCCGGGTGGCAGCGCCTTCCACGGCGCGGAACCCGGCCATCTGCATCTGGCCGAGCGCGACGGAGCGTAGGTCGCCGCCCTGCGGACGCTGCACGAGCTCGAGCAGCATGAACACGTCAGCATTGGGCGCCTTGGCCAGCACCTGCTGCGGGCTGTTGCTCACCTGCCACTGGTTGGGGAAGTCGAGCTGGAACCGGAGTTCCGGATGGAGGAACGAGCTGCCGCGCACGACGCCCTGCGTCGGGTCGTCGCCAAAGACCAACCCATCGATCTGCCGCTCGAACGCGGCACGGTCCACGGAGAAGTCCGTACTGCCCGTCTTCAGTTCCGCCACGAGCGGCCCCACTTCGTCTACCCGCGAAAGCGGTTCCGGGTGGGTGGACAGCCAGTTCGGGACGCCGCGGCGGTCTCCCGCCGCCTGATCCAGCCGGCCCAGCGTGGACAGGAAGGCGGGCACGCCGGCCGGGTCCCAGCCGCCCGAAGCGGCGTAGCGCGCGCCGAGCGAGTCGGCCTGGAGTTCGTCGTCCCGTCCGTACTTGAGAAACAGCACGGCGAGCGCCTGTTCGGAGATCTGGCCGAACGGACGCGCCGCGGGCACGAAGATGCCGAGCGCCGCCAGACCGAGTGTCCCGCCCACGGCGCGCGAGTACTGCTGCGCCGAGTGCCGGGCGGTGACGTGCCCGATCTCATGTCCGAGCACGCCGGCCAGCTGGGCCTCGTTGGCGAGGAACGGCAGAATGCCGCGCGTGATGTAGATGAACCCGCCCGGAATCGCGAACGCATTCACGGCGGGCACGTCCACCACCGTGAACTGCCACGGCAGGTTCGGTCGCTCGGAGAGCGCGGCCAGGCGCATGCCGATGTCGCTGACATAGCGCTGGAGGTCGGGGTCTTCGTAGATGCCCATCTCCTGACGGACCTGCGCGTCCGACTCCCGACCGATGGCGATCTCCTGCGACTCGCTCATGAGCGAGAACTCGCGTTCGCCGGTGGCGGGGTTGACGGCGCAGGCCGCGACGAGGGTGATGGCGAGGGCAGCGGCAGGTGGCAGGGCACGCATGGGCATATGTGCGGCCGGGGTAGCTCCGCGGCCGTCCGTCGATGATGGCCCCGAGACCACGGTCCGTCAAGGCAGCCCGGCTGCACCGGAGAACTCGCCTGGAGCGTTCGACACGACGCCGCGCTCCCCGACCGTGCGCAGCCGGGGCGCGCCCGGCCTCCTACGGCACGAGAACGATCTTGCCCTGGGCGCCTGGCTCCATGATGCGGGCATGGGCAGCGGCCGCCTCCGCCAGGGGCAGCTCGCAGGCCACAGCGGGGCGCAGGGCACCGGTCTCGAGCCCTGCGCGAATGCCTGTATGGATCACGCGCAGGTCCTCCGGGCGGGTGTTGAAGACGAGCAGGCCATGGATCGAGGCGTCGCGAACCATCAGCTTCCGCGGATCGATCTCGACGCGCCCCCGGTTGCCGATCACGACGACCTGCCCGGCGGGCGCCAGGATGTCGAGGTCGCGATCCAGGTTCACGTTGGCCAGCATCTCGAGCACCAGGTTCACGCCGCGCCCCTCGGTGATGGCCATCACCTGGTGCAGGTAGTCGGGCGCGCCGTGGTCGAGCGCATGGTGCGCGCCCTGCGCAGTGACCAGCGCCAGCCCTGGTGCAGTGCCGGCGGTGCCAATCACCTTCAGCCCCGCTGCCCGTGCAATCTGCACGGCAGCCACGCCCGCACCGCCGCTCGCCCCGTGTACGAGGACCGTATCTCCAGGTCTGGCGTTCGCCACCAGGAACAAGGCCCGCCAGGCGGTGCCGTACGGGATGCCGAGCGCGGCACCCTGCGCGAATGCGCAGCCGTCGGGCAGGGGGTAGACCTGCGCCTGGTCCCGGACCACCAGTTCCGCGCAGGCGCCGCCCGCCATCGGCGTGCCGCTGCCGTACACGCGTGCACCGGCGCGGAGGCCCTTCACCTGACTCCCCACCGCCTCCACGATGCCGGCAAAGTCCATCCCGGGCACGTAGGGCAGGGCCGGCCGGGCCGCGGTGCCGGCACGCACGTAGGTATCCACCGGATTCACGCCCGTGGCACGCACCCGCACCAGCACGTCGGTCGGGCCGGGCGACGGCGCCTCGATATCTTCAATCCGCATCACGTCGGGCGGGCCGAACTCGTGCACGACGATAGCCTTCACGGTGGACTCCTCCTGCCGGCACCAGCACGCGCCGCCCCGGCCGGTTGATAATGACGGGGCGGGCCGGCCGGCCCGATCATATCGAAGTCCCGTCCACCGCACCCGACCGCGTGCCCGCCTTCTCCTTCCCGGGGAATCCCATGCCGATCATCGTGCAGACCACCGGTCTGCTCATCCTGTCGAACATCTTCATGACCGTCGCGTGGTACGGCCACCTCCGGACGCTCGGCCATCGCGCCTGGTACGTGGCGGCCCTGATCAGCTGGGGCATCGCGCTGTTCGAGTATCTGCTGCAGGTGCCGGCCAATCGCATCGGGTACCGCGAACTCGACCTCGGCCAGCTGAAGATCCTGCAGGAGGTGGTGACGCTCAGCGTGTTCGTCCCGTTCTCGTGGCTCGTGATGCGGGAACCGCTCCGTCTCGACTATCTGTGGGCCGGGCTGTGCCTGTGCGGCGCCGTCTATTTCATCTTCCGGCACTAGCGCCGTTCGCGGGTCGGTGTCGCACGCCGTCCAGGTCCGACGTGCGCACATCACTGAATCCCGTCGAGCATCGTGTTCCCGCGGCGTCGCGCCGCAGGACCGGGATGGAGTGCGACGCCGGAGCGGCAATCTCGCTCGCGCGCGGCGCCGGTACAGAAGAAAGGGCCCCGACGCCAGATGGCGTCGGGGCCCTGAGCGTGCGGAACGCTGTGCCCGTCAGCCGCGCACGTGGCGATTGAACCAGGCGAGCGTGCGATCCCACGACTGCTTGGCCGCGGCCTCGTCGTAGCGCGGCGTCGTGTCGTTGTGGAACCCGTGCTGCGCGTTCGGGTAGATGTACCCCTCGTAGGTCACGCCCGCTGCCTTGAGCGCCGCCTCGTAGGCGGGCCACGCCTCGACGAGGCGGGTGTCGGCCTGGCCATGGTGCACCATCACGGCCGCCTTGATCTTGGGAACGTCGGCCGCGGGAGGAGCCGCACCGTAGTACGGCGCCGCCGCCGCCAGGTCCGTGCCCATGCGCACGGCGAGAACGTTGGCGATGCCGCCGCCGAAGCAGAAGCCGGTGACGCCGATCCGCCCGCTCACGTCGGCGCGGGCCTTCAGCCAGCGCGCCGCGGCCTCGAAGTCCTCGGTCATCTTGTCGCGATCGACCTCACGGAACTTCGCTGCGCCTTCCTCTTCGTTGCCGGGATACCCGCCCACCGACGAGAGGCCGTCCGGCGCAAACGCCACGAAGTTGGCCGCGGCCAGACGCCGGGCCACGTCCTCGACGTAGGGGTTGAGCCCGCGGTTCTCGTGGATGACGAGGATGCCGGGCTGGCGACCGCCGCCGGCCGGCTTGGCCAGCAGTCCGGAGATGGATCCGTGCCCGCGGGGCGACTGCACGGTGACCCGCTCGGTGCTGATGCGCGGGTCGGTGGGCGCCACCTGCTGGGCCCAGGCGAAGTTAGGCTTCAGGCTCTCGTAGATGGCGGCAGCGGTGAGCCCGCCAATGGCGAACTTCTGGGCGCCGTCCAGGAACGCCCGGCGGCTGATGGCGCCGTGCTGGTACTCGTGGAACAGGTCCAGCAGTTCCTGCGGATAATCGGAGGCCTTCTTTCGTTCCATCAAACTCACTCCTTTGGCAACGATGTTGGTGGGCCGGACGGCTCACGATGACGTTCGGGTCGCGGCAGACGGGGACGCCACGCACACCCGGGCCACCTGCCAGCGGCACATGGCGATGAATGTCGCATTATCCCCTGAGGAGCTGCGGTGTCAAGGTCGGTCCCACGAGCGGCAATGCTATGCTTCGCCGGCTGCAACCAGTGGTTGCGGACTCGTACCTCAGCCGATGGAGTCGTACTCATGACACGCAAGGCACCGGCGGCCCTCCTGGCCGCGCTTCTGATCAGCGCCTGCTCGCAGGCCACCCCCGAACAGCAGATCGTCAACGACGCCGCCGAAGCCCTGGGCGGCCGCGACCAGGTGCTGGCAGCGAGCACCCTCGTCATGGAGGGTGAGGGCAGCCAGGGCAACATGGGGCAGGACGTGACCATGGATGCCACCGGGCAGACCTTCTCGCTCACGGAATACCGCAGGGCCGTGGACCTCGCCGGCGGGCGCGCCCGGACGGAGCAGACCCGGACGCCCAACTTCCCCTACTTCCAGGGGCAGCAGCCGCAGCGCCAGATCGCCGGCGTGGACGGGGCCGTGGCCTACAACGTCGGCGGCAACGGCATGGCGGCCCGCGCCAGCAACCAGGTCGCCGAGGACCGGCGGGTCGAGCTCTACCATCATCCGCTGGCCATCGTCCGCGCGGCCCTCGACCCTATGGCAGCCGTGGCCAACGCCCGGACCGAGGGCGGCGAGTCGCTCGTGGACGTGACCGTGGGCGGCGCGACGCTGACCCTGGCCATCGACGCCACGACGAAGCTGCCGACGCGGGTCCGCTCGACCGCCTACAACACCAACCTCGGTGACGTGATCGTCGAGACGACCTTCGCCGACTATCAGGACGTGAACGGCCTGCAGCTGCCGACCCGGCTCACCACCCGCACCGACCGCTTCCTCACCAACGACATCACGGTCGCCAATCAGACGGTGAACGGCGACACGGGCGACCTGGCGGCGCCCGAGGCCGCGGCGTCCGCGGCGGAAGTGACGGGCGTGCCCCCGGCCAACGTCACCGTGGAGCAGCTCTCCCCCGGTGTCTGGCTGCTCGGTGGCCAGTCGCATCACAGCGTGCTCGTGGAGTTCGCCGACCACCTCGAGCTGATCGAGGCCCCGCAGAACGACACGCGGGCCTTGGCCGTCATTGCGAAGGCGCGCGAGACGGTGCCGGGCAAGCCCCTGACGCACCTCATCAACACGCACCACCACTTCGACCACTCGGGCGGTATCCGCGCGGCCATCGCCGAGGGGCTGACCATCGTCACCCACGAGGACAACGCGGCCTACTACCAGGAGGCGGGCACGCGGCCGCACACGGTGAGCCCGGACGCGCTCCAGCAGAACGCGCGGCCCGTGACGGTGGAACCGGTGACCGGTGGCCAGATGGAGCGCACGGATGGCCAGATGACGATGCAGCTCTTCTGGGTGGAGGGCAATGCCCACGCGAGCACGATGTTGATGGCGTACTTCCCGGCGACCCGCATGCTCGTCGAAGTGGACGTGTTCACGCCCGGCGCCGCCGTGGCGCCATTTGCGCCCAACCTGCTCGAGAACATCGAGCGCCGGAACCTGGCCGTGGACCGCATCGTGCCACTGCACGGCCAGGAGGCGCCCTTCACGGCGCTCCGGGACGCGGTGGCCGGCAGCGCGGGCAACTGACGCCCGGCCCTGACCGGAACATGCGAACGTGAGCATGATCTGGGCATGGTCGTAGGCGACGCCGTCCAGACGCCGTTCGGCAAGGGCGTGGTGCGCGAGGTGCGCAACCGCGACCGCTGCCTGGTGGAGGTCGGAGGACGACAGCTGGAGCTGCGCATGGCGCAGCTCCAGCCCCTCCCGTCGGGCGCGGTGCCACGCGGCTCCCGGGCAACGCACGCGAACCAGCCGGCGACGACCGGCGGCCGTTCCGCCGGCGCACCTGCCGCAGCGGAGGGCCCCACCGAGGTGGACCTCCACGGTCTCACCGTCGAAGAAGCCCTCGCGCGCGTGGACGACGCGCTCAATCGCGCGCTCCTCTCCGATGCGGGACACCTTCGCCTGATTCACGGCCGCAGCGGAGGACGCATCAGGGCAGCCCTCCATCGCCGTCTCGAAGGCATCGCCTCCGTCCGCGGGTTCCACCTCGATCCCCACAACCCGGGCGTCACGATCGTCGTGCTCTGACACCCGCCCGCGAGTCCACCCTCCACCCTTCCGCACTGCGGCTCCACGCCCCGCGTCACCGACCCGAAGACTGATCCCGGGGCAGGCGCGACCGCCATGCAGCGCCGGCCGATCGCCAGGCGGTGCCGACCGCCGCGCGGCACCCACGTCGAGGCGCGGCCGAGAGCGGATTTCAGTCCCCCGCAAGACCTGCCGATACCCCCCTCACACAGGGGATCCCGCCGTTCACAGATGTAACAAGTCCATAGGGATCAATTGTTTACTTGAATTGACGTACATTTAACCGTAACGTCATATGGTCGTCACGACGTCGTGACGCAGAGCTTCCGGGGCTCGCAGGCGCCCGGTGCTGGCAGGAGGGAGGTAGGCATGCGTCCACGCTCGATCTGGCTGCTGCTCTCGCTGGTCGCACTCGTGACCGTTGCCCGCCCCGCGCGTACCGCCACGCCGTGGGCATCGGACCCCGCCACCCCGGTCGTCACCCACAACCAGATGCTGCGCGCCAGCCTCGACCGCATCGCCGCCGGCAGCGGGCTGTGGCGCGAGGTGCTGGGCACGCTCGAGGGCAGCGGCCGCCGGGCCATCGTCCTCACCCCCGACCAGGTGCGCGTGCAGGACGCCCGCGACGCCGCCGCGGGAGCATTCGAAGCCGACCTGCTGGCGGAAGCCGCCCCAGTGGTGCAGGACGGGTCCGTGGTGCGCACCGTGCTGGTGGTCGTCAACCTTGCCCTGCTGCGCCAGGCGCACCACGCGCGGGTCTGGGCATCGCCGGCCGACTTCGCCCGCGACCTGGACCGCATCGTCATTCACGAGGTGTACGGCCACGCCTTCCCGTACCTGCTCGCGGGCGACCTGTCGGGGCGGTGTGCCGACGCCCAGCCCGGGCAGCGCCCCACCGACGCCTGCGCCATCCAGCGCGAGAACGCCGTGCGCGCGGAACTGCGGCTCGGCCTGCGACGCGATGTCGGCCTCGATGGCCTTGCGCTGGCGCGCCCCACCGGACTGTCGCCGCGGCTGCCCCTGACCTGGGTCCGCTGATCCGCTCAGGAGCGCCGTGCCCACCCACGACGCCTCACGCGACGGGGTCTCGAACTACGGGCGGGCCAGGATCTCTCCGTGCGGCACCATGAAGAAGGCGTCAGGCGTCTTCGCCCAGCGGCGAAACGCCGCCGCAATGGCGGCGAGTTCCTCGCGCGTGGACACGCCGTACGCCACGGCCTGTTCGCCGAGCCGTGACAGTTCACACCGGTCGGCCCAGAGCGTCCCCCACCACTCGCACGACGGCGGATCGGCGTAGGTCCATGTGGAGCTGGTCGCCCGCACGTCGCCGAAGCCCGCGGCCAGTGCCCATCCCTTGAGGAAGCGGCCGGCGTCGGGCTCGCCCCCGTTGCGGCGGGTGACCGCGCTGTACACCTCGAGCCATCGGGACAGCACGGGGTCGAGCGGCGCCCACGCAAAGCACGCGTAGTCGGCATCGCGCGCGGCCAGCAGTCCACCCGGCCGCAGCACACGGCGCATCTCCGCCAGGGCGCGCACGGGGTCGCTCAGGTGCTGCAGCACCTGGTGCGCGTGCACCACGTCGAACGACGCATCGGGGAACTCCAGCGCGTACACGTCACCCACCCGCAGGTCCACCGACACACCTTGCGTGGTGGCGTGCACGCGGGCCGGCGCGAGCACGTCGCCGGCGCGGTCCACCCCCGTCACGCGGCCTGGCGACACCAGACGCGCCAAATCCGCGGTGATCGTGCCGGGCCCGCAGCCGACGTCGAGCAGGTCGAGCCCGGGCCGAAGAGCCGGCAGCAGATACGCGGCCGAGTTCTCAGCCGTGCGCCAGGTGTGGCTGCGCAGCACCGCTTCGTGATGCCCGTGTGTATAGACGTCGTCCGCCATCAGGACTCGTGCAGAAGCATCCAGCTGGTGCCGAAGCGGTCTCGAAGCATCGCGAACCGGTTCGCGAAAAACGTCTTCTCCATCCGCATGAAGACCTGGCCACCATCGGCGAGCAGCGCATACAGGCGCTCGGCCTCCGCCTCGCTGTCGACACGCAACGTGAGGTAGGCACTGCGCATCGGCTGGCTGTCGGGGATGTCCGCCCCCATGAGGACGGTGCCCCCAAGCTCCAGGCGTGCATGGAGCACGGCCCGCTGCTGCTCCTCCGAGAGCGCGGCGGCATTCGGCCCCTGACCATGGGTCATCAGCATCGTGACCGTGCCCCCGAGATGCTGCTCGTAGAAGCGAAACGCCTGCTGGCAGTTCCCCGCGTAGTTGAGATAGATGTCGAGTGTCATCGAAACGTCCCGGGCAGCGAGCAGTTCATTCCGTCAGCTGCAGGTCGACACGGTATCGCACCTCCACGTGCCCACCAAGGGCGGCCGCCGTAACGAACTCGCCTTCAAGTAGACCGCCGTTGGCTTCGATGACGCGCCGGGACGGCAGGTTGTGACGTTGCGTGCTGATCTGGACGTATCGCAGGCCTTCCGCCCTCGCCTCCAGGAGCATCATCCGCAGCGCCGCGGTCGCGTATCCCCGGCGTCGCTTCCAGGGCACGACCGAGTAGCCGATGTGTCCCAGGCAGGTGGCAGGCAGTGCCTCCGTCCCGGGCTGCCACCGGAAGCCGATGCTGCCACAGAACTCCCCGTCCCACAGCCAGCGCTGGTACCCCGGGAGCCGGGGCACCGTCGTCCCGTCGGGAAGCGCAATGGGCGCGCCCGCCCCTGTGCGGTCAACGAGGCTTGCCAGGAACGCGTCCGCATCCTCTGCGATTCGCGCCAGATCCTCGCGGGCAGCCGCTTCGGGGCGAAGATTGTCCGGCGACCAGCCCCGTTCGAGCGCGGCGATGTAGCCGGGCAGGTAGTCCCTGGCGGGCCACACGAGTGTCATCGCTTCCATCGACGACGCCAGGCGGTGCCCGGCATGTCACGCAAGCGCCGAGCGCTTTCGCATGTGCCGGACGGACGCGGCAATCAGCTTCCGCAGGGTTGGCTGGTGCAGGTCCGACAGGCGCTTCACGTAGAGACACGACTTGCCCGTCGAGTGCGGCCCCAGCGTCGCCATCAGCTCCGGGTACTGGTCGAATCCCGTCATGATGTACATCGTGAGGCTCTGCTTCCTGGGAGAGAACCCTGTCAGCGGCCACACGCCACCGGCCTTCGTGTTGGTATAGACGCAGCTGCCGAAGCCGACAATCGACGAGCCCCACATGGACGGCTTCTCGCCCGTGACGTCCTGCATCAGCTTCGCGAGTGCCTTGCAGTCCGCACGGCGCTGCTCGTCTTCGATCGCGTTCAGGAACGCGGACACGGACGCGGTGGTCTTACGGGTCTTCACTTCTGCCAACGCTGTCTCCCTGCCCTGTTCTGGCGCATCACTAGCGCCATCTTCGCGTCGGTGTCGCGCGAACGGCGCTCAGCCCTTCCAGGCATACGCTCGTCAGCCTTCATCGAGGGCGTTCATGCGCTCTCGCACCAGGCGCGCCATGCGCGTCGCCTCCGGATCATCGCTCTCGTCGAGGCCGGCGATCACGGCAAGCCTGTCGGACATCGACCGGTTCTGGCTTGCCTTCCACTTCCCCGTCAGGCTCGCAATCGGGATTTCGATTCCGACGATTGCCCTGAGCAAGGCATCGACGAAGTCGGCGGGCGCGTCCGACACACGCCAGGGCGTTGCGCGTTCGCCCTCGTGGACATCGGTGAGGGCCGTTACGTGACTGCGTAACCATTCCGGCTCGTCGATGACCCGCGGCGTGCCGTGCGCGTGCACCACGGCGTAGTTCCACGTCGGTACGACCTTCCCGTGCTCCTGCTTCGCGGGGTACCAGCTCGGGGTGATGTAGGCCTGGGGCCCCTGAAACACCACCACCGACTCCACCTGGCCGGGCAAGGCCTTCCACACCCCGTTCGCCCGCGCGACGTGGCCGACGAGCGTGCCCAACGCCCCCCGTGTCGAGTCGAGCACGAACGGAATGTGGTTGACGGTCAGGCGCTCACCGGCCTGGGCCACCCAGGTGCCCAGGGGATGCGACCTGACCAGGGCGTGCAGAACAGCGACGTCGCGTTCGGCGAAGTGCTCAGGAATGTACATGGTGCCTGGCTCGCGGCCCCAGGGCTCGAGCCCTGAGCCTCTGACGCGACTGCCGCGTATCGTAGCTGCCTACCACCGCACACTCCACCGCAGCACGGCCTGACCAGGAGATCGTCCCGACGCCACGGGGGGCGACGTCGCAGGCCCTTCAAACAGCGTCGTGCGCCCAACAACGAGCGCATCAATCCCGGCACCCACAGCCGCGTACGCCCCCGTGGACAACAGGAACCCGGCCGCACGCGTTCCGGGACACCGCCCCCCTGGGGCCGGCTCCGGACAATCCGCAATCCCGGCCGCGAGCAGGCCAACCACCGCCCCCACCACGGCGCCGACGATCGCGCCGTTCCGCAACGTGTCTCCGCGCTTCGTGACCCGCCTCACACGAGAGACCTCCACACGGCGTTCGCTGTCGCCCACCAGCAGGACGAGCGAGTCCGGATCCACGCGCAGCAACCTGCCAGAGAGTTCGGTGCCGTCGTCCCGCAACACCGAGACGGCAGGCCGACCGGTGGCATCCAGCACCGACCAGTCCCGCCGCGTCTCCTGGGCGCACAGCCAGGAGGGCATCGCCGCCACGAGAGTTACAGTGAGCAGCCCGATACATCGAGTCATCGTATGGTCCGTGGCTGTGCGTCCGGGCACCACATAGGCGACGGACGCTGGCGATGGTGACACCGACTGGCGTGTGGCGCCATACGCCACGGGGCTTGCCGAGCCGGTCTCTTACGCCTGCAAGCGGTCAGGTGGCACCACCCGTCGGGATCGGTTTGCGGTAGACGTGCTGCGTCTTCGATCGCGCATAGCCGAGGCGCTCGTAGAAGGGGTGGGACTCCGGTCGCACGATGTTGCTGCGAACCACCACCTCCGCGATCCCCCTGCTCCTCGCCCATGCTTCGGCCTCAGCCACCAGCGACCGCCCCGTGCCACGGCCACGGTACGCGTCGTCCACCACCAGCCCAACGATCTCGCTGCGTCGCCCGGAGCCCAGGATCTCGCGCTCGGCGGCATGAACCCAGCCAACGACACGCCCGTCGGACTCTGCCACCACGACGAGGTCTCGCTCGCTCCCGAGAAGACGCGCGAGGCTCGCCTTGATCGCTCCGCCTTCAGCGTGCCGGCCCAGTCCCTCGTTGAGGCGGGAGATCGCCTCCCAATCCTCGACGGTTGCGCTCCGGACTCCAGAACCCATGTGCCTGCACTCCCTTGCGTCCCCTGCATGTGCCTGCAGTCCTTGCGGCCGCTGCTGGGCGCACTGCGGCCCCCGTTGCGGGCGCCTTCCGTCAATGCCGGATGTCGGTGCCCGCGCGACGATTCACCCTGACCGACAGCCTCACGAACTGCTGGATGGGCATGAGCCGCACGGCCCACTCGCGCAGGTAGCACAGCAGCCAGTTCGTGGTTCCCATCACGCGTGCGGTGCGGCGCCCCTGGGCCACCAGCGCGGCGGTCTTCTCGAGGCGCTCCCGCTCGTAGGCCCGCAGCGCAGGCTCGATGGGTGCGTTCCCTGCCAGGGCCTTCCCCAGTGCCACGGCATCGACAAGGGCCTGGGCCGCGCCCTGGCCGGTCTGCGGCAGCAGGGGGTGCGCGGCATCGCCCAGGAGCGTCACCGCACCAGTCCCCCAGAACGGAAGGGGATCGCGATCGACGAGTGCATCGAAGCGGAGGTCGGTGGTTGCCGCAGTGACGCCACGCCAGGTCTCGTCAAACTGCGGAGCCAGGTGCGCCACGATAGCCTTGGGCTCCTGCAGGCCTTCGGGTATGACGTCGCGCGCAATGGAGAGGAACCAGTAGATCCCGGTGTCGCTCGCGCGGATGAGCACCGACTCCACACCGCGACCGAGGTAGTAGACAGCATCGCAGTCCCCCAAGTGGGGCACTGCGCCGTGCACCACGCCCCGTACCGCCACGATTCCGCACGGGCGGGGCGGCGGCTGCGACGGATGGAGCCGCTGACGGATGGCGGACCCGACACCGTCGGCACCGACGAGCAGGTCGCCCTCGACCACGTCGTCTCCCACGCTGCTGCGCACATGCACCGTCACGCCCCCGCTACTCGTCGTGAATCCGGTGGCCACGGTGGAGAGCGCAATCGCGTCCGCTCCCACGGCGTCCAGCAACGCGCCGTGGAGAGCCGGCCGCAGGGCCATGACCAGGGGCCCACCGAGCGCGCGCGGCGGCAGCTCAGCCCGTTTCAGCACCGTGCCGTCCTGGCGGCGCAGCTCGCCGCGCCGCGGCACGAAGGACCGGCTGAGGACGACGTCGGCGACGTCGAGGTCGCGCAGCGCGGCCACCGCGTTCGGGGCCAGGCCGAGCCCGTACCCCAGTTCACGTGGCGACACGGCCCGCTCGATGATGCGCACGTTCCACCCCGCACGCCGGAGCGCCAGCGCCGCCGCCAAGCCGCCGATGCCGGCGCCGACGATGACGGCCGTTCGACTCACGGGCAACCCCGACGGTGGGCAGGCATCGACTACTTCGTGTACCGGGGCTGGTACAGCTGTACCTTGAAGGCGCCAGGCACCTGGAAGTAGGTGACCAGGCCGTAGCCGTGGTCCTCGACGTCCTGCGTGAACTCGACGCCCCGAGCCTTCATCTCGGCAACCGTACTCTCGATGTCGTCACAGTAGAACGAGATGTCGGCCGTTCCCGACGGAGGGCCGTTCTCCTCGGTCGGATGGACGCCCAGGTCCGCCTCCGCCACATCGAAGATCAGCCAGCCCTCCCCGACATCCGTCGACGGGAGGCGCAGCTTCTCCTTGATGAACGTCCTCAAGGCATCGGCCTTGGAGGAGTAGAGCATGGCGTGCATGCCACGAATCATGACCGACCTCTCTTTCGTTGCTTGCAGCGGTGGTTGGGGACTGCGGCCGTTGCGCGCCTCCGTCACGTCTTCACGCGACGGTGCCGCTCGACCCATGCGGCCCACGGCAGCACGAGCCAGAGGGCCAGTGCGCCCCACGCCACCGCCGCGGCTGATCCCGGCGCCGGTGCCCACGGTTGGGAGATCCAGAGCAGACCCATCAGCACGAGCAGGGCCGAAAAGGCCATCGCGCCGGTGCGACTCCGCGCCTGGCTGACGCTGCGGTACAGCCCGATCCCAACGACGAAGAGCCCCGCTTCGACCACGATCGTGCCCGGAATCGAGTTCCAGAGGCCGAGTCCCGTCAGCGGGCCCTCCGGCCACAAGGGGAGATCCGGCCGGTGGGTGATCCAGTCCAACACCCAGTGACTCAGGACGAGCGCGCCCAGCACCGCGCCCGACCGCGCACTGCCGTAGAGAGCCCTCGCGGCCGCGAACGCCATCGCAGACCAGATGAGAACCATGGCCAGGCTGTGAGTCCAGGGATAGGACTCGAACGCCAGGTTGGTGAACGCCGTGTCGCCAGGGTTCACCCGAACGACCTCGATACCTGCAAGCAGGAGTACCGGCCAGGCCAGGTCCAGCGCGAAGGCTGCGGCGACCGTCGCCGCGAGTGGCACGTGGGGGTCCACCTTCTTCGCCCCGAGGGCGACGGCCAAATGGCCTACGAGCACGCCACACCTCCCTTTCAGCGCCCGGGCACGACACGAGTCAGCATCGCGAGGACGATTTCGTCGGGCCTGAAGTCGTCCTCGATGGCTCCCATCACGCAGGCCGACGCGCCACGATCAGCGGCGTGAAACACGCTCGCGGCATAGCCGGGACCGGCGCCATTGTGCCCCAGGACGCCAGGCGACGACGCCAGATCGCCCATGAGTCCAAGGCCGTAGCCCGGCCTGCCACCGCGAGGCGGAGGATCCACCGCCACGGGCACCAACGTGCGCATCGCCTCGAGCGAGCCGGTCGACAGCACCATCCCGGAAAACAGCCGGTCGAGAAACCGCGCAAGGTCCGAGGCCGTGGAGGCGACGACACCGTGCGACACCCAGCCCGGATGATAGTGCTGGCGCACGTCACGCGTTCCCCCGTCCGCGGAGAGGAGCCGTGATACGCCAGGCGCGAGCGAGCCCAGGTCGTCCAGGGAGTCCGCCACGAACGTGCGCGCGAGGCCCAGGGGCCTGGCGATTCTGTCGGCCAGGAGGTCGCGGAACGATGCTCCGGCCACTGCCTCAGCTATGTGCTTGACCAGCATGTACCCGGGGTTGGAGTACGCCCATCCTGCACCAGGCTCGAAAGAGAGGCCGTGCTCGAACGTCTCGGCGGCGAATCGATCGAACGACCACGGCACCGATGGCGTGGCGCGGACGCCCTCATGATACGCAGGGATTCGTCCGTAGTCGGGGATGCCGGCGGTGTGGTTCAGGAGCCGACGCACCGAGATCCGCTCCGCGGCGGGAATGTGGGGATACCACCGTGCCAACGGGTCGTCGAGGTCCATGTGTCCGCGCTCGCACACCTGCAGCACCACGACGGCCAGGAAGACCTTGGTGATGCTGTATGCGAGGAAGGACGGCTCGTGGTCACACGCGGGGAGCCACACCGTATCTGGCTCGGCTCCAGGGTGCTGAATCAGGCTGGCGCTCGCCGCGCCCCGGTCATCGACGGCTGCGGTGAGCAGGTTGTGAAGCGTGGTCTCGACGTCCGTCATGCCCGTACTCCGTTACAGCCTCGAACACGACCCGGACGCCAGCCAGCGCTGTGGCGCCTCCGCTCGGGCAACTCGGCCCATGCGCTCGGGGCACGGTCCCCTGCAAGCCGGCGCCAGGCGCCGCGTTTCGGAGGATCAGGCCATCCGTTCCGACTTGGCTACCCACTTCACGCTGGGGCGGCGCTTCGACTCGGCACAATCGCGCAAGTAGGAGTTGATGAGCGTCTGGTAGGCAATGCCCGTGTCAGTCGCCAAGTCCTTGAAATAGGTGATCGTCGACTCGTCCAAGCGAATCGTGACCGCGCGCTTGAGCCGGGCCGCGTAGGGATTGTGGCGCGCCTTACTGAAGTCGTATTCCTTCTTCATCACTCATCACCTTGAACGTACTGCCGCCGCTCCCGCGGGGTGGCCCGGCGGGCCGAGATGATCCGGATGATGCCAGCGGCTTCACGGTAGGCATGGACAACGACGAGCACGCGGAGCCGAATGCTCACCCCCAGCAAGACGAACCGAGCCTCGTCACAGGAATGCTCCGGGTCGTCGATCACGCGGGCGCGATCGTCGAGGAACACGGTCTGCGCCTCAGCGAATGACACGCCGTGCTTGGTGACATTGGCCCTTGCCTTGGCCGGATCCCATGTGAACCGCAAGTCCGCCATGGCCTCGTGGAAGTATGCACGACGTATTTACATGGAGCAAGCGGTTCCGAACGATCTGATCTCGAGGCTTCAGTCACGGCCGGAGCACGCCTCATGGCCGGCCCCCTCGGCCACGACGCCCGGCCGGCGCAGACGTGCAAGAATCGAAGGGCATGGATCACCCCTCCGCAACGGCCGACGCGGCAGCCTCGAGCGGCGCGGCTTCGACCAGCGCCGCCGCCCCGTGCGCGGTCGAGTTCGAGCACGTGTCGTTCGCCTTCGACGACCACGTCATCCTGCGGGACGTGAGCTTCCGCGTGCCGACGGGCGGCATGACGGTCATCCTCGGCGCCAGCGGCACGGGCAAGTCCACGGTGCTCAAGCTGATCCTGGGGCTGCTGCGGCCGGACGCCGGCACGATCCTGGTGAACGGGCAACGCGTGGACCAGATGCCCGAGCACGACCTGCTGCAGCTGCGCGGCGACGTGGGGATGCTGTTCCAGGAAACAGCGCTGTTCGACTCGCTGACGGTGGCCGAGAACGTCGGCTACCGGCTCTACGAGGAGATGCACACCCCCATCGACGAAGCCGACGCGCGGGTGGCCGAGGTGCTGGGATTCGTGGGGCTGGCCGATCTGCAGAAACGCATGCCGTCGGAGCTGTCGGGCGGGCAGCGGCGGCGCGTGGCCATCGCGCGGGCCATCGCGTCGCGACCGTCGCTCCTGCTGTTCGACGACCCCACCACCGGCCTCGACCCGGTGACCGCCACCAGCGTGGACGACGAGGTGGTGAAGCTGCGCGATCTCGAGAACGTGACGTCGATTCTCGTCACCCACCAGATCCGCGACGCCTACTACGTGGCGACGCACGAGGCCGTGAAGCACAACGGCGACCTCGACATCGTGCCCGCAGGCGAAGAGAAAACCGCGCATACGCGCTTCCTGGTGCTCCACGACACGCGGATCTACTTCGAGGGCACGGCCAACGAGCTTCTCGCCTCCGAGGATGCCTTCCTGAAGGAGTTCCTCTTCATGACGCTGCCGCCCTGGTAGGCGACCCGTCCCACGGGAGCGGCGGCGGTCCTACCGCGGCAGGCCCTGGATGTCCGTGCGCACGGTGAAGAGCGTCCTCCCGGCCGTGACGTACAGCGTGCGACCGTCCGGCCCGCCGAAGGCGGTATTGGTGATGACATCCTCGTCGATCGGGAAGAACCGTAGCAGGGCACCCGCGGGCGAGACGACGTAGACACCGGCCCGCGTGCGAAGGGCCTCGGGCGTCCACACGCGCGCCGCCGCCAGCGCACCCGGCGGCGCCAGCGCGTTGAGACCGGCCGCCACGTACAGATTGCCCTCCACGTCCACGCTCATGCCGTCGGCGCTTCGCCCCGGAAAGTCGAAGTGCGTGCGGCCATTCCTGGCGGTGCCGTCCGGCAGCAGGTCGAACGCGCGGATCATGCGCGGGCCCGCCGGTGCGGGCCCCGACTCGATCACATAGAGCGCGCGGTCGTCGGGGGCCACCATGATGCCGTTGGGACGCTCGATGTCTGGCGCACCCAGCACACGCACCACCTGCTGCGGACCATCGATGCGGTACACGGCACTGCCGGCCGGATCGGTGAAGTACAGCCGGCCGCGGCCGTCGAACGTCACGTCATTGGTGCCGCGAAACGGCATGCCCTGGTAGTTGTCGGCCAGCACCTCCACCTGCCCCGTGCGCAGGTCGGTGCGTGTCACGCGCGGCGGTTCATTGTTCGCAGCTCCCTCGCAGGCAATGAGCCGTCCCTGGGGATCGATCACCAGGCCGTTGGCCGCGTGACTGTTCTCCCGGAAGACGGTGAGTTCGCCGTCGGTCCCCAGCCGGTAGATGCGCTGTGCCCGCAGCTCGGTGAAATACACGGTGCCGTCACCGGCCACCGTGGGCCCTTCGGTGAGCGCCGGCACCTCGGCGGCACGCACGGCCTGTTGCGCCGCGGCGGGCGCGGCCAGCGCGAGCAGCCACGCCGCGCACACCACCTGGCTCGAGGCACGAATCGTCATCCTGCGCATCCTGGTCTCCTTCCGCCGTCGACGGCCGCCGCCGACCCACCCCGCGAGTCCGAGGATGGTAGCGCGGAGGCGGGCTGACATACACTC
>JABFRY010000208.1 GCA_013140955.1 Acidobacteriota bacterium | reverse complement strand
CATCTGGAGTCGGTGTGGCGTGAGCCCGACCACGGCATCTGGGAGGTGCGCGGGCCGCGGCGGGACTTCACGCACTCGAAGGTGATGGCGTGGGTGGCCTTCGATCGGGCCGTGCAGGATGCCGAGACGTGGGGACTCGCCGGGCCGGTGGACCGCTGGCGCCGGCTGCGCGACCAGTTGCATCACGAGGTGTGCTCCCGCGGATACGACGGCGAGCGCGGCACGTTCACCCAGTTCTACGGGTCGCGCGAGCTGGACGCCAGCCTGCTGCTGCTGCCGCTCGTCGGCTTCCTGGCGCCCGAGGATCCGCGTGCGCGAGGCACGGTGGATGCCGTGGCCCGCGAGCTGATGCCCGACGGCCTGGTGCAGCGCTATGCGATGGACGAAGCCAGCCACCGCATCGACGGCCTGCCGCCAGGCGAGGGCTGCTTTCTCGCCTGCACCTGCTGGCTGGCCGACAACTACGTCCTGCAAGGCCGCTACGACGAGGCCGAGCAGTTGCTGGAGCGCGTGCTCGCCCTTCGCAACGACCTCGGGTTGCTGAGCGAGCAGTACGATCCCGCGCAGCAGCGCCTGGTGGGCAACTTCCCCCAGGCGTTCTCACACGTCGGCCTGATCAACACCATCCGCAACATTGCCCGGCGGGATGGCCCCGCCGAACACCGACGCTCCACCAAGGACGCTGGCCACGCGTGAGCCGCGACGGCACGCAGGTGACGGCGCGTAAACTGCGTCGCGTATGTGGCGGCGGCGACGAGGCGGCTGGCGCGTCGCCCCGTCGCCCGCACGTCGGAGCCGTCCTTCAGTGCACTTCGCGCAGCGTCACGTCGGCCACCGGGTTCAGCCAGTGGAACTCACTGGGGCGGAGGTTGCCGATGCCGTGAATGCCGTTGCCGATGTACACGTAACCCTCCGACGCCGTCGTCCGCACCCCGCCGTTGCCGCAGGGGGGGCCTGGAATGTAGGTGCACGATTCGTTGTTCTCTTCCGAGCCGGCGTCGTAGCCCGGCGACCGCAGCGTGCGCTTTCCGGAACGCGGCGCCTGCGCCCCGCGCACGGCGAAGAACGTGTCGTTGGTGGTCACCAGCATGCCGGCGACCGTGATGCGGTCGTGCGACCCTCGCGTCCGGATACGGATCCTGGCCGACTGGCCTGGCAGGATGGGCCCGCCGCCGACGGCCACGTCGAGCACCCGCCTGTTGGCGCGGAGCGCCGCGACGAGCGGGTCCGTGGCCGCATCCTCGGCCAGTCCGGCCAGTTCGGGGCTCGCCGGGTGGCCAAGCTGAAAGAGTTCGAAGCCATCCCGATGCGAGGCGACGACTGGCGGGCTGATGATCTGGCCCTTCGTCAGGTTCGTGACCACGATTTCCACGGTGCGGTAGCCGTTGTCCGCGGCCCGGACGACGGACGAGAGAAGCGGCAGGGCCATCATCAGCGCGGCCACGAGCGAGAGCGTCTTGTTCACGACGTGCATCCTCCTGAGGTCCCCCGATCGGGACTCTTCGACGCTACGTGGCACCGATCACGCAGTCATCACCCTCCGATCACGAATGTGTCCGGGCGTTGTGATAGTTTCGGGATACTTCCCCGCTAGCCTGATCCCGCAGGTACCCACCCGTGTCGCAGCGCCGCATCCTTCTCGTCGAAGACGACCTCGACATCGCCACGCTGGTCGAACTGCACCTGCGCGACTGCGGATTCGACGTGGTGTGGGTGGCCACGGGCCCCGAGGGACGTGCCCGGGCGATGGCGGAGTCGTGGGATCTGGTCGTCCTCGACCTCATGCTGCCCGGCTTGGACGGGCTCGACGTCTGCCGGCAGCTGCGGGCGGCCGCGAGCCACCTGCCCATCCTGATGCTCACGGCGCGCTCGAGTGAAGTCGACCGCGTTCTTGGTCTCGAGCTCGGCGCCGACGACTACCTGACGAAGCCGTTCAGCATCCGCGAGCTCACCGCCAGGGTGAAGGCGCTGCTCCGCCGCGTGGATACCCTGCGGGGATCGCAGGACTCGCTGCACGCGACGATCGCGGCCGGTCCGCTGCAGATCTCGGTCGCCCGCCGCGAGGTGACTAGGGGCGGTGTGCCCATTGGGCTCACCGCTCGCGAGTTCGATCTGCTGGTGCACTTCGCACGGCACCCTGGGCGGGTCTATACCCGCGCAGAACTGCTCGATCAGGTGTGGGGCCTGGGCCACGACGGCTACGAGCACACCGTCAACAGCCACATCAACCGGCTGCGGGCCAAGATCGAGGACACACCGGCCAGTCCCTCGTACATCCTCACGGTGTGGGGCGTGGGCTACAAGTTCAGCGACGCCCGGCAGGAGTCGGCGTGAGGCCCGTCTGGCACTCCTTCTACTGGCGGGCTGCCGCGGTGCTGTTCGGCATTGCGGCGGCACTCGGCATCGCGGGCGTCTGGCTCACCGCAATGACGACGCGCGCCTACCAGGAGGAGCTGGAGCAACGGCTCAACCTGCAGCTGGCCGCCAATCTCGTCAAGGAGACCAGCGTCCTCGATGACGGCAGGGTCCTGCAGGAGAACTTCGAGCAGGTCTTCCACACGCTGATGGTGATCAACCCGCGCATCGAGGTGTATCTGCTCGATGCGGCCGGGCGGATACTCGCCTTCTCGGCTGGTGAGGATGTAGTCGTACGACGAACGGTGTCGCTGGACCCGGTGCGCACGCTGCTTTCGGGCCGTGCGCAGCTGCCCGTGCGGGGCGACGATCCGAGGCATCCGGATCGACGCAAGATCTTCTCGGCGGCTCCCGTCCCCGCCACCCAGCCGGCGCAGGGCTACCTGTACGTCGTCCTGGCCGGGCAGGAGTACGACTCCGCGGTCGGCATGCTCGCGCAGAGCTTCGTGCTGCGTCTCGGCGCTGGCGCGGGTCTGGGGGCCCTGTTGACCGCGCTGGCCGGGGGACTCCTGCTGTTTCGGGGCCTGGCCGGGCGGGTCGAGCGGCTGGACCGCAGGATGGCGGAGGCGCATGGGGCAGGTGTCGAGGACGACGCCACCGTCACGCACGCAGAACCAGGTGACGAGATCGCGCGACTCGAAGCCTCGTTCGAGCGCATGCAGCGCACCATCGATGCCCAGGTCTCGGATCTCCGGCAGCTGGACGCGCTGAGACGGGAACTCGTGGCCAACGTGTCGCATGACCTCCGCACCCCGCTGACCGCCCTGCAGGCGTACCTCGAAACCGTGCTGCTCAAGGGCGCGCAGCTCACCGATGCCGAGCGACAGAGCTATCTCGAGTCGGCCGTCCGCCACAGCGAGGCGCTGGGGCGGCTCGTGGCGGAGCTGTTCGACCTCGCACGGCTCGACTCGGGCGAGATCCGCCCGGCCGTGGAGCCATTCTCGCTGGCGGAGCTGTGCCAGGACATCGCGGAGAAATTCCGTCTGGCGGCCCTCGCGCAGGGCGTGAGCCTGCAGGCCAGTCTCCCGCACGACCTGCCGTTCGCCAGGGGCGATCTCGGGCTGATCGAGCGTGTCATCAGCAACCTGCTCGACAATGCCATCCGACACACGCCCGAGGGGGGCACCGTCACCCTGCGCCTCGAACGCGCGAACGAAGGGCTGCGGGTGGAAGTGCGTGACACCGGCCGTGGGATCTCGGCACAGGATCTCCCCTACATCTTCGACCGCTTCTACCGGGGGCACGACGAGGAGGCGCGCGGCGGGGCCGGGCTCGGCCTGGCCATCGCCCGGCGCATCGTGGAGCTGCACGATGCGGTGCTGTCGGTGACCACGCCGAGCGGGCAAGGCGCCGCGTTCACGTTCACGCTGGCGGCGCAGTAGCTCGGGGCCGGTTCGGCGTCCCAGCGCTGTTCCCGCGTCGTCGCGCCGGAGGGCCGGAGCGGAGTGCGACGCCGAACCGCACACGACACCAAGTCGCAAGCGACACCCTGCCCGGACAGGCCGCGGCCGCACGCGACCCTGACGACAGGCTCGGCGAAGAGACTCCGGACGCGCACCAGCGACGTCGGGACGGGTGCACCCATGCCCTCCAGTGCCACAGTCCGGAGACGATTGTCGCCGCCCGGGCTGACATCCTGCTGCGCGCCGGCGCCGGACGGCTTCCCGTTATCGCGTGATCTGCCTGCGCAACCACAACTTGCACGTGCCGAAACCCGCATCTTCTGGTCTGGCGACCCGTTTGCTGCAAGCGGAACCGCCACGTGTGCGTGAGGCGCGGCCGGGCGAGCACCGGGACGGCCCTGGTGGGGCGATTCACGCGTTGCGAGGAATGAGGTTGATGCAGATGGTCAAGAGTGCGTTGGTGATGGTGGCCGCGGCCGTGCTGGTCGGCGTGGCTGGTCCCGCGATGGCGGCGCAGGTGCCGGTGGCGATTCCGGAGCCGGCGACGGGGACCCTCCTCGTGGCGGGCGCGGCGGCAGCCGGCGCCTGGCTGGCCCGGGGCTATCTGAAGCGCAAGTAGGTCGCGGCGCGGTGCGGGAGACCCCGGAGCGTCAGTGAAGCGTCTCGAAGAAGCCTGACGCCTCGATCTCCCGCACGACGCTGTCGTCGTAGAACTCCTCGGCCCTGTGCTGGCGTACGACCGGCGAGTCGTGCAGCGCCAGCGTTCGCCTGAAGCCCTCCACGCAGGGATAGGGCCTCACCGGCAGCCATTTCCCCCGCTCGTAGACACGGTCGGCCCGCCTGCGGTCCAGACCGCTCCACCGGACCAGCACGTCCACCGCCCGCGCGCGATCGCGGTGGTACAGGGCTGTTGCCTCGGCCACGGCCATCAGCAGTCGCCGCGCGGCCTCGCGGTGCTCCGGCGCCTCCAGCCATTCGGGCGCCACCACGAGGCTGTTGCCCGCAAGCGGCTCGTTCCACTCGCCCGTGTCGAGCAGCACCGGATAGCCCGTCTCCACCGCTTCCGCCCAGTGCATCTCCGACAGGAACATCGCATCGGCCTTCCCGGCATCCAGATCGCGCAGGCTCCCGTCGCGGATCACCACCAGCTCGATGTCGCGCTCGATGTCCCACCCCATGCGCTCGGCGAAGAGGAACGCCGCAAAGCCCATGGTGGAGACGCGCGCCGTGGCACCGATGCGCATCGACTTCAGCTCCTCGAGGGTGGTGATCTGCAGGTCTCGCCGACCAATGAGGTGACTGCGCACCGCGCAGTCGGTGGCGCCAATCGCGACGCGGTGCGGTGCCGGCGCCTCCTCGATGGCCGTGAGCATCATCGGCGTGCCGCCCTGTGTGAACACGCCCACCTCGCGCCGCTCCAGCCCCAGGCGCCGCGCCAGCCGCCGCGGCCAGCCGAAGTGGTCCAGGATTTCCACGTCGTCCTCCCCCTCGATGGCCGGCAGCACGAACTCCACCTTCAGCCCGTGCTTCTCGAACAGGCCCTCGTCCCAGGCTATGAAGTAGGGGATCTTGGTGATCGAGCGGTTGTCGATGCCGATGCTCAGCTCGATGAGCCCGCGGTCGTCGCCGCCGCAGGCGGTTGCGAGCGCGGCGAGGAGCAGGGCGAGCAGCCGTGCGGGCAGGGGCCGTGCCGGGATGTGTCTGCAGAGCGACGTTCGACGCACGAATCCTCCCTTGGGCAAGCGGGTCGTCGCCACGACCCGGAGTCTCCGGCGTGACGAGCAACGATAGTCCACTGTCGCCGTCGGCGTCGTCTCTGTTGGGAATGCGATGAGGGAGTGACTATCGAGCGTTGGCTGCCACGTCCTGGCCGGCAGTCAAGCGCCAGACTTCCTGTGGATCGAGTCTGGCGACCTCGTTCCACTCTGCGTTGGCGTCGTCCGCCCTGCCGAGCCGCTCCAGTGCAATTGCCCGGTTGACATGCGCGACAGCCAGCGTGCGGTCCAGTTCGATGGCACGGGCTGATGCATCGAGGGCCACCGTGACATCGGCTTGCCGGTCGAGCACCGTCGCCCGCGTGAGGTACGCCACCGCCAGGTCGTTGAATACCTGCGCCCCAGCGCCCGGTGTACCTGACGCATCCACGAGCCAGTCTACGGCTGCATCGAAGTCTCCGTCCATCAGCAGAGTGAGCCCTTGAGCATGAAGCGTGTGTAGCAGGAGCCCTGCGCGCAGGCCGGCTTCGTCACCTTTTGGCTCGCCGCGTTCTTCAGGTGCTTGCAGCTCCGCCTGTGGCCCTGTTCCCGGCATGGTCTCGCCAGTTGCGCCAGGGCGAACGCTTTCGCTCACGCGCAACGAGAGCGCCTCCGATGCCGCCCACAGTGACGCGAGCGCCTCGCCGCTGGAGAGAGCGCCGGCGATCTGTGAGGCCGCCAGGCGCCCTGGAGGCAAACTACCTCCCAGGGGAAGTTTCCATTCTGAGGGCACAACGGCGGCGAGCTGCCTCCCCCTCTGGCCGCTTGCCAAGAATTCGTCCAACGCCACCAGCTCGGCTGGGCTGAGCCGCGCGATAAGGTTGGGAGGTGCCTCCTTCAAGGGCCAGGAAATCCAGGCCGCCAGGACGACCGTCGCCGCTACTCCGACCAGTCCCGTGAGCAGCCGGAGGTTGAGGCGCTGCATGGTGGGCCCGTCACCAGCGCCCTGCTGTGGGCTCACCGCGTCAGCGCCGCGAAGAAACGCTCCGACATCAACCAGCACATCGCGGCACGCCCTGCACGACAGGGTGTGTTCCTCGAGGTCTGATGTCTCGACTCCGCGTAACGTCCCTTCCGCGTACGACGCCAGCAGTTCCGCCGATGGGCAGAGGGCCCGAGCCGCTGTTGCAGCGGCAACCGGGTGCGACACAACCGATTCAACCGGGAATTCGGCCGGCCTGCTGACCGGAAGGCTCAGTCCAAGGAGGGGGATTTCGCGAGTCTGATCTCGCTCCCGCAGATCAGACGCGTCAGCAAGGCGCGCCGGTTCCCGCCGATTGTCCTTGGTTGTCATAGATTCCCCGGTTCTTGTGCTGCCAGGGGCTCCACGCGTGTTGCGGGCATTGGCGGCCGCGGCTTCCTGGTTCGGTTTTCAAACAGACCCTTCACCTCACGAAGTACCCGGTTGAGTCGCCGATACAGGGGTTTAGGCTCCACGCCCAGCGCGTCTCCAATCTCACCCATCGTACGCTCGTCTCTGAACCGCATCACCAGCAGGAGCTTGTCGTCGTGACCGAGATCCTGGAGCGCAGTTCGGATCGCCCTCATCTTTTCCTTTTGAACCCAGTCTTCGGCGCTCTTGAGCGCGAGGTCCTCGGGAGAGGGCTCGGAGCTGGGGAAGTTGAACACCTCATCGAGCTCGACGAAGCGCCGCTTCGGCCGCCTGCCAAGTTGAGCCCGGATGCTGTCGAACTCATCGTCCGAGACCGCAAGGCCATGTTGCGTCCGAATCAGCTCCAGGGCCTCGGCTCCGGTATGCCCGTCCCGGACGGTCAGTTCCTCGATGAGGAGGGCGAGGCGACCGAGGCTCTTTGCCGCCGCCGACGGCCGCCACTTGCCCCACCGACTGTTCCGATAGTCGCTCAGGCAGTTGGAGACCACCGCAACCAGGAAGGTCCGCCTGCGGCATCGGCCCTGAAACTTCCGGAGAACGGCGCTATCGTCCTCCAGCAGTCTCAGCCGTACTGTCGAGGCAAAGTCGTCGCGATCTGCCCCGTACAGTCCATTGCGCCCGCATACGGACGAGATGGCCTCATCTATGTCCTCCTGCGCATCGAGGAAGAGGGCCCTGCCGCTGCCAGGCTGCGCCTGGTCACCGTCGTCGTCGCTGACGGCCTGAGAACCCGAGGAACGCACCATACCTCCATGTCACCGAAGCAGAAGGCGCCTGGCTCCAGCCGAAGCGCCGCACGGTCCAACTGCCCGTCCTGGAGAGCCAGTGCATCTAGACGGACGCGCCTGAGCGTATTCCCGGGCCGGCGCGAAAACAAAGATCAAGTCGTTCCCGGTCGCGGGGTTCCCTGGGGCCGGGAACCCCGCACCCCTCATCCTCACAGCTGGTCTTGAACGTGTAACGGGTCAGGCCGGCTCGTTGCGGGCCTCTGGCTCCAGCACGCCCCTGCGCAACGACGTGACGAGCCGCGCCAGTCGCCGGTAGAGCACCTTCGCGGACACGTTGACGTGCGTGGCGATGGCACTGACGGTGAGGCCGCGTTCGAATCGCAGCTCTAGGATCTGGCGATCAACGGCCGAAAGCTTCGCCACGGCACCACGCAACAGGCGCTCACGCTCCCTCTGCCGGTCGGCCTCCAGCGCGGCCTCCACGGGGTCCACGAACGCCGCCGTGCCTGCGTCGGGTGCCTCGTCGAGGGGCACCACACGCGGCCGCGGCCGGAAGGGCAGCGTCTCCACCACCTCCTGCAGCGTCCGGTCGTCTGGTGCGCCCGGGCGGTTGGCCAGGATGGCTGCTGCCTCGTCGGCGGTGTGCCCGTCGCGCGTCACGAGCCGTTCCAGCGCAATGGCAATGGGGCCAAGGCGTGCGGCGGCGGCCGAAGGACGCCACTTTCCGTAGCGCGCGTTGCGCCAATCGAGCAGCAACCGGTGCACGACCACCGTGAGATACGTGCGGAGCGAGCTTCGGCCGGCGAAGCGGGCGAGCGGCTCGTAGGACTGTTCGAGAAACCGGAGGTGCACCGACTGCGAGAAGTCGGCGGCATCCTCCGGTGACAGGCGGCCGCGTCGGGCCACCGAAGCAATGACGCCGCTGAGCAGCGTCAGGTCTGCGGAACTGGGTTCGTAGCCTGGGGACATGAGTCGAAACCTCCTCCAGTGGAGGAAACGCCCAGGCCAGCCGATCCGTACAAACGCTGGCGTCGTCGGCTCCACCTGTCCTGAAAAGCGGCGGTCGTGTCCGTCTATCGACTCAGCCGATGTCACGAACCCGGCCAGCCGCCCCCTGGCTACACATTCACACGCGAAGGCAGATGTCCATGACCCTTAGTACGCTTCTCGCTCTGCTCCTTGCCGCCACACTCGCCGCCTGCGGCGGCAACGATGCCACCGGACCGACGACAACGCCTACCAGTATCAACGTCACGCTCAGCGCCGGAGAACTCGTGGCTGGCACCACCGCTCGCGCTACTGCCAGCCTTCTGCGAAGCGGCGGAACGTCGTCCGCGGTGACCACGGGCTGGTTGTCAGACAACCCCACAGTGGCAACGGTCACGAACGACGGCACGGTTACCGCGCTCAACAATGGAAGGGCAACCATCTACGTTGTCAGCGAGGGCCGCCAGGGTCAGGCCATAGTAAGGGTCTATCCGGCCTATGCCGGCACATGGAGTGGCGACAAAGTCTACAGACGCTGCGTCGAGGTGACAGGCGAATGGAGCGGGAGCACCTGCCCAACGTCGTCGCCCGGCGCGGCATTCTCCGTAGACCTGCGCATCAGCCAGACGCTCGGCAGCGTGACCGGCGTGCCGGAACTCTTCGCGGGTGACGCGTATCCGCCTACCACCGCCAGCATTGATGGCGCCGGAGGGTTCGAGCTGGTGTCCTCGTGGGTTGCGCCGGATGGTGTGCACATCACAGCGACGCTGCGCGTTCTGTCTGCTACGGCCGACCAACTCACCGGGACATTGCTTCAGGAACGCAGCGTGCCTGGTTTCGAGGGTCACATGGTCGAGGAGCTCGAGCTGTTCATGACGAGAACGGCTGGACCACTGGCATCGCGATCGCCACGGGGACGCGGTGTCAAGGAGCCGGCCCCACAGGAAATGCCGTAAGACCATCTAGCCATTAGCTTCTATTAGCCATTCGTTTACTTCTAAGTGATTGCTGTGCTTGTTGCGCGCATGGCAGGATGCGTCCCAAGTGAACGCACCGATCCTGTAATGCGGATTCCGTGTAAGACACGGACGGACGAAGGACTCGATTGATATGAACCGCCGACAGAAGCACCTGCGAAGGCTCACCACGATGGCTCTGCTGCTCGCCGCGATGGTATGGGCGGGACGCGCGGAGGCGATCACCATCCAGTTCCAGGCAACCGACCTGGCCGACACGGTCGCGGGCGAGGATCGCTGGCGGTACGACTACGTCGTGAGCGACATCCTGTTCGCGGCGGACGAGGGCTTCTCGGTGTACTTCGACCTCAGTCTCTACGAGGCCCTCGACACCGCGCCCGGCGCCGCCGGTGCGGACTGGGATCTGCTGGCGCTGCAGCCGGATCCGGTGCTCCCGTCTGACGGCGTCTTCGATGCCTTGGCCCTCGTGGGCGCCGCGTCCCTCGCGCTGCCCTTTCCCGTGGAGTTCAACTGGCTGGGAGGCCCTGGCACCTCGCCGGGCTCACAAGCATTCGACGTGTATGCACTCGATCCGCTCGGCGCGTTCGTCCTGCTCGATTCCGGGCGGACGAGGCCTGCGGGTGCGGTGCCAGAACCTGGTGTGACCGCTCTGCTCGTGCTGGGTGGCTGGGCGGTCGCCGCGGCGGCGAGGCGTCGCAGTCGGCAGTTGCCGCAGTAGCGCGCCGGTCCCCGCCAAGTCCCATCGCTGATTGTCCGAGCCGGCCTCTGGGGGCCGTCACAGGAGAGGTGCGCGTGACGGAAGGGCGAAGGTGTGCCCACGCCGTCGATTCCGGGGAGAGGTCTTCACATGCTTCGCATTCCGCGTCTTGCCGTCGGTTTGAGCCTGAGCGCGCTTCTGCTGGTCTTCCTCTACAGCGGCTCCCCCCTGCAATCCCAGGCGGGCCTCGCGATCGACGGCTACGTCCTCGTCAGCGAAGTTCGCGTCAGCCGGACGGTGAGCCAATACACCTACCGTGCGCAGTTGACGAATGCCGGGGGGGCCATCGCCGGCGCCGTGGCGACCGCGACGAGCACGGCGGCCGCGACCACCCTCGTGGACAGCCAGCTCACGTTCGGTCCAGTGGGGGCTGGTCAGTCCGCTCCCAGCACCGACACCTTCTCGTTCCGACACGACCGCACCAAGCCGTTCAACTGGGCGGCCATCCAGTGGACGGCGCAGGCCCAGGCGATCAACGCTCCGCCGGAGGTGGACGCCGGGCCCGATCAGGCCATCCAGTTCGGTGAGGAGGGGTTGCTCGCAGGAACGGTCTCCGACGACGGCCTTCCCGCTCCGCCCATGCTCGCTGTGGAATGGGCCCAGCAGGCCGGACCGGGTGTGGCGACGTTCGGCGACCCAGCCTCTGCGAGTACCACGGCCACGTTCTCCGCACCAGGCGTATACACACTCAGGCTGACCGCCAGCGACGGCGACGTGACGGCGTTCGACGAGGTCCTCGTCGAGGTGGATGAACCGAATGCCCCCCCGGTGGCCGATGCGGGCGTTGGGCAACGAGTGTCGCCGGGAGACGTGGTGCAGCTCGACGGAAGCGGCTCGAGCGATGCCGACGGCGATCCGCTCACCTTTGCCTGGCGCCTGGTGTCGGCACCCAACGGCAGTGCGGCTGTTCTCGGGAACGCCACAACGGTTGCTCCCACCCTCACGACGGATCTCCCTGGCGACTATGTCGTGGAGCTGGTCGTGAACGACGGGATGGCCGACAGCGCACCCGACCAGGTCATCGTGTCGACGGTCAATACGGCGCCCGTGGCCGACGCGGGAGCCGACGCCACCGCTCTCGTTGGCAGTCTCGTCGCTCTGAGCGGCGCGGGATCGAGCGATCCCGATGGCAACGCGATCGACTACTCCTGGCAGTTCGTCTCGAGGCCCGCTGGAAGCGGGGCGGCGCTGGCGGGCAGCAGTTCGGTGACGCCGAGCTTCACGCCCGACGTGGCGGGCGACTACATCATCAGGCTCACCGTGACCGACGGCTTCCTGGCCGACGATGACGAGGTCACCGTCTCCACGCGCAACACGGCTCCTGTCGCCGACGCCGGAGCCGACGACACGGTCCTCGTTGGTGACGTCGTCATCCTCAACGGCAGCGCCTCGTCGGACGTTGACGGCGATCCGCTCACCTTCTCCTGGTCTCTCACGGTTCCTCCTGGAAGCACCGCCGCCCTCGACGACCCTGCGCTGGTGTCGCCCAGGTTCACGGTGGACGTCCCCGGTGCCTACGTCGCCCAGCTCATCGTCAACGACGGGGCGCTCGATAGTGCCCCGGACACCGTGATGCTCACCACGGACAACACGCCTCCGGTGGCGCGCGCCGGTGCCGACCAGGCGGTGAACGCCGGGGACCTCGTGCTGCTCGACGGGAGTGCGTCATCGGATGCGGACGGGGACGCACTGACGTTCGCGTGGTCGTTCACGAGCGTGCCCGACGGAAGCGTCGCGGTCCTGGCAGGCGCCCAGACCTCCGGGCCCTCCTTCACTGCCGACCTGCCTGGACTCTACGTCGCGCAGCTCATCGTCAACGACGGCACCGCAAACAGCCTGGCAGACACGGTGGAGATCACGAGCGGCAACGTGGCGCCCGTGGCCGACGCAGGGGACGACCAGTCGGGTGTCCCGACGGGCACGCCGGTTGTCCTGAACGGTCTGGACTCGGCCGATGCGGATGGTCACGGCCTGACGTACCGGTGGTCGTTCGTGACGCGGCCCCCTGGTAGCGGTGCGAGCCTCGTAGACCCGAGCGCCGCGGTCAGCGGATTCACCCCGGACCTGCCGGGCGACTACGTCGTGCAGCTCATCGTCAACGACGGGTTCGTGGACAGCCCTCCCGACACGGTGCTGGTCCAGGCCGTGGCGGTGCCGGTTGCCGACGCCGGGCCGGACCAGACGGTGCCACTTGGCAGCGACGTGACGCTGGATGGCAGCGGCTCGAGCACCAGCACTGGCGCGCTCACCTATGCCTGGTCGTTTGCCAGCGTTCCCGACGGCAGCACCGCTGTCCTTCAGGGAGTCGACACCATCACGCCATCGTTCACAGCGGACGTCGCTGGCGTGTTCATCGTCGAGCTCACGGTCTCGAACGGATCCGCCACGGATATCGACAGTGTCGCGATCACGGTGGCCGGCGCCACGCCCGTCGTCAACGTGACAGCCACCGACGGCAGCGCCACCGAAGGAGGCACAGACCCCGGGGCTTTCACCATCTCCAGGACCGGCGCCATCACCGCGCCTCTCACGGTGGCCTACGTGCTCGGTGGCACGACCAGTCCCGCAGACTTCACGATCGCCAGCGCCGATACGGTGACGATCCCGGCCGGCCAGGTGTCGGCCACGATTCTCATCGAGCCCATCGACGACGACGAGATCGAGGGCGCTGAGACCGTCACACTCACCGTCGTGGACGGAGCGGCCTACGATGTCGGCGCGTTCGACTCCGCAGCCGTCACCATATCCGACAACGATCGCCCCGTGGTGACGATCGTGGCCACGGATGGGACAGCGTCTGAAGCTGGCGGCGACACGGGAACGTTCACGGTCTCCCGGACGGGGCCGACCGCATCTCCCCTGCTTGTCACCGTGACGGTTGCCGGCACTGCCAGCGCCGGGACCGACTACCAGGCCCTCGGCGGCAGCATCACGATTGCCGTCGGCGAGGCATCGGCCACGCTCACCGTGGAGCCGGTCCTCGACACCGTGCCGGACGACGGCGAAACCGTCGTTGTCTCCATCCAGCCATCAGGTGCCTACACGGTGGGCGCGGCCGGTGAAGCCACGGTGACCATCGCCGATGCGGAGCCGGCCGGAGACGCGCTGATCAACGGCTTCAATCACACCGGGGAGATTGCCGTCTCGGGCGAACTCGACTTCTGGACCTTCACGGCCACGGCCGGCGACGCCATTTCGCTGAGCGCCGGGGAGATCGCGGGGACCGCGGTGTTCTCGCCCTGGCTGCGGTTGCGGGCACCGGACGGAACCCAGCTTGCCAGCGACATCGGCACCGTGGCCCAGGTCAATGTGTTGGCCGCGCCAGCAACGGGCGTCTACACAGTGGTGATGGGCAGCAATACGGGCGGTGGAAACACCACCGGCACGGGCACCTATCGGCTGACGCTGGCGCAGACCCCTGGTGCGTTCGTGGTGCCGGCGGGCGACGAGGGTGGAGCGCTGACGAATGGTCAGAACCATTCAGGGGCCATTCACCTGGGCGACCTGGATCAGTGGACGTTCACTGCGAACGCGGGCGACGCCATTGCGCTGAGCATTGGCGAGGTGTCTGGCGACGCCGTGTTCTCGCCCTGGCTGCGTCTGCGGGCACCGAATGGCTCGCAGCTTGGAAACGACGTCGGCACGGTGGCGCAGCTCAATGTGCTCGCGCCCGCCGCCGGCGTCTATACCGTGCTCGTCGGCACGAACACGGGCGGTGGCAACGTCACTGGAACCGGCACATACGGGCTGACGCTCGCGCTCACGCCTGCCGCGTTCGTGGTGCCCGCGGATGACGAGGGCGGGCCGCTGACGAATGGTCAGAACTATCCCGGCGTGATTCATCTGGGCGACCTTGACCAGTGGACGTTCACTGCGAATGCCGGCGACGCCATTGCGCTGAGCATCGGCGAGGTGTCCGGCGACGCCGTGTTCTCGCCCTGGCTGCGCCTGCGGGCACCGAATGGCTCCCAGCTTGGAAACGACGTCGGCGCGGTGGCCCAGATCAATGTTGTCGCGCCAGCCGCCGGCGTCTATACCGTGCTCGTGGGGACCAATACGGGTGGCGGGAACACGACGGGCACCGGGACCTACCGGCTGACGCTGGCACAGACACCCGGCGGGTTCATCGTGCCCGCGGACGACCAGGGCGGAGCGCTGACGGCCGGCGCGAACCACGCGGGCGACATCCACCTGGGCGATCTCGACCAGTGGACGTTCGCCGCCAGCGCCGGCGAGCGGATCGTCATCAGCATCGCCGAGGTGGCGGGCGACGCTGTCTTCAGCCCGTGGATCCGGCTGCGCGCACCCAACGGCACGCAGATCGGCCAGAACATCGGCCACGCGGTGCAAATCGTCGTCCCGTCCGCGCCCGCGACCGGCACCTACACCGTGCTCGTCGGCACCAACACCGGAGGGGGCAACGTCACCGGCGTCGGCTCCTATCTGCTCGGGTTGAATCTGGCGACACCAGTGGTCAGTGTGACCGCACCGGACAACGCGGCCTCAGAGGTCGGGCCTGATGCCGGCACCTTCCGGTTCTCTCGCACCGGGAGCACGGCGCTTCCGCTGACCGCTACGTTCACGAGAGGCGGCGCCGCCACAGCCGGCAGCGACTACACGGACTTTGGTCTCTCGGTGACGTTCCCCGCCGGCGCGGCAACGGTCGATATCGTGGTGACTCCCCTTCCTGATGGCACGCCGGAGCCCCAGGAGGCCGTCGCGCTGTCGCTTCAGGACGGGCCAGACTACGACCTTGGCTCGCCGGTGAGTGCCAGCATCACCATCGCGGACAGCTTCCCGGTGGTGACGGTGACGGCCTCGGACGCCGATGCTGGCGAAAGCGGTCCAAACCTTGGGCAGTTCACCTTCACCCGAAGCGGCGGCACGGGCGATCTCTCGGTGCCTCTCGAGGTGAGCTTCGCGGTTGCGGGTTCAGCTACGGCAGGCGTGGACTACATGGCGCTGCCGCCGACCGTGACCATTCCAACCGGTGAGGCGTCCACCACGCTGACGGTCACTCCGCTGCCGGACGGCCTGGACGAAGTGGCCGAGGCCGTCTCGCTGACGCTCTCGCCTGGCGAGTACTTCCGGGGCGCGCCCTCATCGGCGACGCTGTTCATCCAGGACAGCGGTCTGCCTGTGGTGACCATCGTGGCCACCGATCCGGACGCGTCGGAAGCGGGCCCGGACACGGGAACGTTCACGGTGTCGCGGACGGGGGACACGGCGTTTCCGCTCAGCGTCTTCTTCACCCGGAGCGGGACGGCAGCGGCGGGCGCCGACTTCTTCAATACCCTGGGAGGTGGGGTGGTGATCCCCGCGGGGCTGACAACCGCCACCATCACTGTGACACCGATCAACGACGCCTCGGTGGAGGGGCCGGAGACCGTCGTGCTGACATTGACAGACCAGATCGGCTACGACGTGGGTACTCCGAACGAGGCCACGGTGACCATCGCGGACCAGCCGACGCCAATCGTGACGATTGAGGCGACGGACGCGAATGCATCGGAAGCGGGACCGGACACAGGGACGTTCACGGTGTCGCGGACGGGGGACACGGCCTTCAGCCTCACGGTGACGTTCGCGCGGACCGGCACGGCAGCGGCGGGCGCCGACTTCTTCAATACCGTGGCTGGCGTGGTGGTGATTCCCGTGGGCCAGACAACCGCCACTATCACAGTGACACCGATCAACGACCTTACTGTGGAAGGGCCGGAGACGGTGGTGCTAACGCTGACGGACCAGGCCAGCTACGACATCGGAACGCCGAACGAGGCCACGGTGACGATTGCGGATCAGCCGACGCCGATCGTGACCATCGTGGCGTCGGACCCAGACGCGTCGGAAGTCGGACTGGACACGGGGACGTTCACGGTGACGCGGACGGGGGACACAGCGTTCGCGCTCCAGGTGGCCCTCGCCCGGAGCGGGACGGCGGGCCTGTTCGGGGACTATACCGGCCTCAGCGCGACCGCGAGCATGTCCGTCTCCATCCCCGCCGGTGAGGTTTCAACCACGATCACGGTGACACCGATCAACGACTCGACCGTGGAAGGGCCGGAGACGGTGGTGCTAACGCTGACGGACCAGGCCAGCTACGACGTCGGAACGCCGAACGAGGCCACGGTGACGATTGCGGATCAGCCGACGCCGATCGTGACAATATCGGCGACGGATCCGGACGCCTCGGAAGCTGGGCTGGACACGGGGACGTTCACGGTGTCGCGGACGGGGGATACAACCTTCGCGCTTCAGGTGAGCCTGGCGCGGAGCGGGACGGCGACCCTGTTTGGAGACTATGTGGGCCTCAGCGCGAGCCCCTCAACGCTAGCCTCTATCCCGGCCGGCGCGGTTTCAACAACGATTACGGTGACACCGATCAACGACGGCGCGGTGGAAGGCCCGGAGACGGTGGTGCTGACGCTGGTGGATCAGGCGAACTACGACGTGGGGGCCTCGGGTGAGGCGACAGTCACCATCGCGGACCAACCGACGCCGATCGTGACCATCGTAGCAACCGACCCTGACGCGGTCGAAGCTGGCCAGGAGACCGGGTCGTTCCGCCTCTCGAGGACCGGGGATACGACCTTCGCTCTCAGTGTGACCCTCGCTCGGACCGGCACAGCCACGGCGGGAGGTGACTACGCCAACTTTGCGACGACCGTGAGTATTCCGGTTGGGCAGGCATCTGCAACGATCACGGTGACTCCGGTTACCGACGGCACGGTCGAGGGTCCCGAGACGGTCATCCTGGCCATCACCGACACGGCCAGCTACGACGTCGGCACGCCGTCGTCGGCCACGGTCACGATCACCGATACCCCACAGGACGGAGGGAGCCTGGTCAACGGCTTCAACCACACCGGCGAGATCGCCCTTGCTGGGGAGGTGGATAGCTGGACCTTCGTGGCCAACGCGGGCGACGCGCTTTCTCTCAGTCTTGCCGAGATCGGCCCCGACTCGGCGTTCTGGCCGTGGATACGCCTGCTGAGCCCGGCTGGAGCGGTGGTATCGAGCGGCGAAGACTGGGGCGTGCTGGTTGGACAGGTCAACGTCGTGGCGCCCCTTTCCGGCGAGTACACAGTGTTGGTCGCCAGCAATGACACAGGCAAGAACGACACAGGTGACTATTCCTTGATTCTCGCCCAGACTGGTGCGTTCGTCGTGCCTCCGAGCGACCAGGGTGGGGCACTCGTGAACGGACAGAATCATGCGGGCCAGATATTCGTGGGCGACCTGGATGCGTGGACATTCACGGCGACGGCGGGCGAGGCCATCTCGCTGAGCATCGCGCAGACCGGGGGGGACGTGGCGTTCTGGCCGTGGATCCGACTGATCGGCCCAACGGGTGGAGTGGCGCTGGCGCAGGGCTGGGGCGACCTGGCGGGGACGGTTGACGTGGTGGCCCCTGTTGGTGGGACCTACACGGTGCTGGTGGCGAGCAACGACACGGGCCACGACAACGGTGGCGACTACGTGCTGCGGGGGCTGCGGACGCCCGGGGCGTTCGTGGTGCCGGCCGGGGATGAGGGCGGCGCGCTCCTGAACGGGGAGAACCACGCCGGGACGATCCTGGTGGGCGACCTGGATGCGTGGACATTCACGGCGACGGCGGGCGAGGCCATCTCGCTGAGCATCGCGCAGACCGGGGGGGACGTGGCGTTCTGGCCGTGGATCCGACTGATCGGCCCAACGGGTGGAG
>JABFRY010000178.1 GCA_013140955.1 Acidobacteriota bacterium | reverse complement strand
GTGTCGCAGGCCACGGGCGCGGTGGCCACGGCGCCGCTCCAGGCGCTCGGCGACTCCAACGGCGTGTCCCTCGCCCAGGGGGGCACCACGTGGCGGTGGTGGCCGGCCAGGGCTCTGCCCCTGGATTTCTCGGCGGGCGCCGGACGCCTCGCGCAGGACGAACGGTCGTACGCGCGGACGCTCGCCTCGATTGCAACCACCAACGCGCTGGTGACGCCGCGGCTCGGCATCGACGCCGGCATTGGTGCGGAGCGCTATAGCGGTGCTGGTGCTGGTGCTGCCACGATCACCACAGCCAGGGCGGGCGGCCGATACGCGCTGCGAGACCACACGTCGATCTTCCTGGGCGTGGAGCGCGCCTCGCTGTGGTCCACGCAGGATCGGCGTGAACCCCGCAGCTTCACCCGCGTGCTACGCCTGGAGGCCCTCGGCCCAGCGTTTGCGATCACCCGGACATCTGCCGCCGTGGACGCGCGCGTCGCCATCGACGGCCAGGTGCAGCTGCAGCTGGATCACGGCCGGTACCAGGACGGCAACCGCGCCGTCTCCGTCTACGGGCACTACCAGCGCACGCTCACCAATCGCACGGGCACGTGGACCGCCCTGCGACCGAACGTCTACTGGGAATCGTTCCGCGAGACATCCGACGTCTACTTCAGCCCGGGCCAGTTCGTGTCGGTCGGCACCATGTGGCACACGATTCGAACGGCCGGCCCCTGGCGGATCGAGGGCGAGATCAACCCGAAGGTGGCGTGGTTCGCGTCGCGCGCGGGGCTTGCGGCGCACGGCCTGCTGGACGTCAGCCGCACCGTGGGTCCGCTCGTGGCCGGGGGCGGGGCGTTCCTGACGTGGGACCAGCGCACGGGCTATTCGTCCTGGCGCGTGTCCGGCCAGGTGGGCGTCCGGTTGGCGCGGTAGCCGCGGCGGCGGAGCAAGCCGGGCGCGCCCGAGGACGCCCACCGCGATTTTTGGTTCGGTGTAGCGCTCTGGTCCGGCCCGACTTGCGCACGACGTGACGGCGCCGCGTGTCGCGCCGGAGGCTGGGTAGAACGGCCGTGTGGCGGAGCGCTACGCCGAACCGCACACGGCGTCAGGCCGGGAAGAGCGCGTGCTCGATGGCCTCGATGAGCGCGTGCACCGCGATCATGTGCACCTCCTGGATGCGGTCGGCCGTCTCGCCAGGCACCACGAGGCACGCGTCGCACAACGGACGCAGGCGGCCGCCGTCTCGGCCCAGGAGCCCGACGACCTCGAGTCCCGACGCGCGGGCCGTCTCGGCCGCCGCCACGACGTTGGCGCTGTTGCCGGAGGTCGAGAAGACCAGCAGCACGTCGCCCGGGCGACCCCACGCCTCCACGCCGCGCGCGAAGACCTGGTCGAACCCGTAGTCGTTGGCCACGCAGGTGAGATGGCCCGGGTCGCTCATGGCGAGTGCCGCCAGCGCGCGCCGGTCGCGGCGGAAGCGGCCCGACAGCTCCTCGGCGAAATGCATCGCCTCGCACATCGAGCCCCCGTTGCCACACGTGAGCACCCGACCGCCGCGGGCGAGGCTGGCCGCCAGGCGGGCCGCCAGGGCACCCAGCGTACCGTGGGCCCCTTCGTGGGCCACGAGCCATTCCGAGGCGCGCATCGCGTCGCCGAGGCTCTTTTCGATCGTCTCCGCAGACATGTGGTCGGACTCTATCTCAAGTTGTGCTGGGTCGCGGCCAGGCAGGCCGTCAGGCCGGCAGCCCCGGCGTGGCCCCCGCGGGAACCCGCTCGATATCGGGGTACTCGGGGCTGACGCGGATGCAGGCGACGAAGTGTCCCGGCCGCACCTCGGCCAGCGCGGGCTGCACCTCCGCGCAGGCACCGACCGCGTAGCGGCAGCGCGTCCTGAAACGGCAGCCGGACGGGGGGTTCACCGGCGAGGGCACCTCGCCTTCGAGCACGATGCGCCGCCTCGTGCCCTCCACCACCGGATCGGGGACCGGCACGGCGGAGATGAGCGCCTGCGTGTAGGGCATGAGCGGCTGGTCGTAGAGCGCGGTGGCCTCGGCCAGCTCCACGATGCGCCCCAGGTACATCACCGCCACGCGATCGGAGGTGTGCCGCACGGCCCGGAGGTCGTGCGAGATGAACAGGTAGGTGAGCTGGCGCTCCCGCTGGAGCCGCTCGAGCAGGTTGATGATCTGCGCCTGAATCGACACGTCGAGCGCGGAGATCGGCTCGTCGGCCACGATGAACTCCGGGTTCGCGGCCAGGGCCCGCGCAATGCCGATGCGCTGCTGCTGGCCGCCCGAGAACTCGTGCGGATAGCGGTTGATGAAGCGTTCGCTCAGTCCCACCACGGACATCAGCTCGCGGATCCGTTCGCGGGTGGCGGCGCCCGTGGCCAGGTGGAAGGTCTCGATCGGCTCGGCGATGATCTGGCCGACGCTCATGCGGGGATCGAGCGACGCGTACGGATCCTGGAAGATCATCTGCATGCGGCGGCGCGCCCGGCGCAGGTCCGCCGAGGACAGCGCGGTCACGTCGATCCCGTCGAAGTGCACGGTGCCACCGGTGGGCTCCACCAGCCGCAGCAGCGCACGGCCCAGCGTGGTCTTGCCGCAGCCCGACTCCCCGACCAGGCCGAGCGTCTCGCCCGCGCGGATGTCGAGCGAGACCCCGTCCACGCTCTTCACGACGCGCGCCACGGGACTGCCGCCGGTGAGACGGTCCCAGATCGTGCCGCCTCCGAGCGGGAAGTGGACCTCGAGACCGCGGGCGGAGACGAGCACGCCAGCCTGTGCCGCGTCGCGTGCGCGTGCGCCTCCGCCGGCCGGGTGTGTCGGAAGCCCCTGGCTCATGGGGCCTGGAACAGCTCGCTGGCGAAGTGGCACCGCGACTCGCGCTCGGCGGTGAGCCGTACCAGGGGCGGGGGCGTCGAGCGGCACACGGCTTCGGCCCGCTCGCACCGGGGGGCGAAGGCGCAGCCGGCGGTCGTCTCGGCGAGGTCGGGCGGCAGGCCGGGAATCTGGTAGAGCTCTGCGCCCTTGGCCTGCAGCGGATTCGGCACCGAGAGCAGCAGGCCTCGCGTGTACGGGTTGGCGGGGCGGGCGAAGAGCTCGCGGGTCGGCGCGCTCTCGAACAGGCGGCCGGCGTACATCACCAGGATGCGGTCGGCCATGCCCGCCACCACGCCCAGATCGTGCGTGATGAGCACGACGCTCGTGCCGGTGTCGGCCTTGAGCTGGGAGACCAGCTCCAGGATCTGTGCCTGGATGGTCACGTCGAGCGCGGTGGTCGGCTCGTCGGCGATGAGCAGCTCGGGTCGGCAGGAGAGCGCCATCGAGATCATCACGCGCTGGCGCATGCCGCCGGAGAACTGGTGCGGATAGTCGTCGATGCGCCCCTCGGCATCGGGAATGCCCACCGTCTCGAGCATCCGGATGGCGTGCGCGCGCGCGTCCGCCCGCGAGTGCCCCAGGTGCAGCCGCGTCACCTCCGTCATCTGCGTGGAGATGCGCAGAAAGGGGTTGAGCGCGGTCATCGGATCCTGGAAGACCATCGCGATGCGACGGCCGCGAATCCGGCGCATGGCGTCGTCGCCGAGCTGCAGCAGGTCCTGCCCGTCGAACACGACCCTGCCCGCCACGATGCGGCCCGGCGGGCGCGGCACGAGTCCCATCACCGACAGGCTGGTCACCGACTTGCCGGAGCCCGATTCGCCGACGATGCCCACCGTCTCGCCGCGACGCACCTCGAAGCTCAAGCCGTCCACGGCCCGCACGACGCGTTCGTCCTCGTCGAACCACGTCGCCAGGTCCTCGACCGACAGGAGCGGTGCCTCGGCCATCGGCTAGGACTTCCTCATCTGCGGGTCGAGCGCGTCGCGAAGACCGTCGCCGATGAAGTTCAGCGAGAAGAGCGTGATCCCCATCGTGGCACCCGGACAGATGAGCTGCCACGGGAAGACGGCCATGTTCTGGACGCCTTCGGCGGCGAGGCTCCCCCACGAGGCGAGCGGCGCCTGCACACCCAGGCCGAGGAACGAGAGGAAGGCCTCGAGGAGCATCACCGAGGGGATGGTGAGCGTGGCGTAGACCACCACGGGTCCCAGGGCGTTCGGCACCAGGTGCCTCGCCACGATGCGGGTCGCCCGCACGCCCGTGGCCCGCGCCGCGAGGACGAACTCCTGGTTCTTGAGCGAGAGCACCTGCCCGCGGACGATTCGCGCCATCGTGAGCCACGACACGGCGCCCAGCGAGACGAACAGCAGGACGAGCTGACCGAGCGGCGACTGGCCACCGAAGAGGGCGAGCAGCACGATGACGATCATCATGTAGGGCACGGCGTAGAGCACGTCCACCACGCGCATCATCGCCTCGTCCACGCGCCCCCCCACGTAGCCCGCCGTCGCCCCGTACGCCACGCCGATCACCAGCGAGACCACCGTCGAGATGATTCCCACCATCAGCGAGATGCGGCCGCCGAGCAGCACCCGCGCGAGGATGTCGCGCCCCAGGATGTCGGTGCCCATGGGATGTTCCCAGGAGAATCGTCCGTCCACACCCGTGAAGGGCGGCAGCGCACGGATGCGCGACCGGTCCGCGGGGATCGAATCGTAGGTGTTGCCGGTGGTCCACTCGATGATCGCGGGCCCGACGAGCGACGCGGTCAGCACGATGGCCACGACCACGAGGCCGAACACCGCCAGGCGGTTCCTGAGGAGCCGCCGGCGGGCATCGCGCCAGAGCGACGTCCCGGCCACGGGGGCGTCAGGCGCGGGTGCGTCCGACGCGGGGGCGATGGGCGGCGGCGCGTCAGTACCGGACACGAGGATCCACGAAGGCGTAGGCGACGTCGACCAGCAGGTTGAACACCAGCACGGCGATGGACGTGAAGGCCACGATGCCGATGATGAGGGGCTCGTCGCGGTTCAGGTTGGCGTTGATGAAGTAGTTGCCGAGGCCGGGCAGCGCGAAGATCCGCTCCACGACCACCGCACCCGTGATGAGGAACGCCAGCGCGGGCCCCGAAAAGGACACGACGGGGAGGAGCCCCCCCCGCACGGCGTGCCTGAGGAGGACGGTGCGTTCGGGCAGGCCCTTCGCCCGCGCGGTGCGGATGTAGTTGGAGCGGAGCACTTCGAGCATGCCGGAGCGGGCGAGTCGCGCCACGTAGGCCATGTACACCGCCGACAGCGTCACCACCGGCAGGATCAGGTTGATGCCGAAGCCGTTCCAGCGCGCGGGAGGCAACCAGTACCACGAGAGCGCGAACACCAGCACCAGCACGGGGCCGAGCACGAAGTTGGGCAGCGAGATGCCCACCATCGCCGCCGTCATCGACGCGTAGTCGAGGCGCGAGTTCTGTCGCAGGGCGGCCAGGACGCCGGCGGCGACGCCCACGACGAGCGCCAGCAGGTACGAGAGCGCGCCGAGCAGCGCCGACACCGGGAGCGCCGAGGCGAGGATGCCGTTGACCGGCTGGCCGATGTAGTGCAGGGAGATGCCGAAGTCGCCCGCCGCCACGCTGCCCAACATGCGGCCGTACTGCACGTACCAGGGGCGATCGAGGCCGTACCGCTGGCGGAGGTTCTGCTCGATGGCCGGGGGAATGGGCTTCTCCCCGGTGTAGAAGTTGCCGGGCGCCAGGCGGATGAGCCCCCACGTGAGCGACACCACCACGAGCACCATCGGCACGGTGACGAAGAGCCGGCGCAGGATGAATCGCAGCATGGGGGCCGGGAGGCAGCGCGCGATCAGCGCGGCGTCGGGTCCTCCAGGTCCCAGTTCGACGGGTCGTGCTCGATGTACACGAACTTCCAGGCGTGCATCGTCACCGGGTTCGCGAACAATCCCTTCACGTAGGGCTTCTTCACCCAGTTGGTCGCCATGGTCAGCAGCGGCACGATGGGCTGGGCATCGAGGAGGTAGGCCTCGGCGTCCGCGAGACGCGCGTAGCGCGCGGCGGGATCGCCCTCACGATTGGCCGCATCCAGCATCGCCGCGTACCGGGGGTCGAACCATCCCGTGCCGTTGTTGCCCGCAGGGGTGGAGAAGAGTTCGAGGAACGTGAACGGATCGAGGTAGTCGCCCGCCCAGCCACCGCGTGCCAGGCCGCTGTAGTCGCGGTCGTTGCGCACGGTGAGGAACGTCCGGAACTCCAGGTTCCGCAGGGGGACGGTGAGCCCGAGGTTCTGCTTCCACTGCGCCTGGACGAACTCGGCGAGCTGGCGGTTGGTCTCGGCGGTGTTGTAGGTGAGCGCCACGTCGGCAATGGGAAAGGTGGATGGATCCCACGCGCCATCCCGACCCGCGTAGCCGGCCTCGGCGAGCAGCGCCCGCGCGCGGTCCGGGTCGAAGGGATCGCCGGTGGGCTGGGGGTACCCGGGGAAGATGCCCTCCGGCGTGAACCCGCTGAGCGGCTTCGCCGTGCGTCGGTACTGCGCGAGCGCCACCTTGTCGACCGCCATATTGAACGCCTTGCGGACCCGGATGTCGTCCATCGGCGGGCGCTCGACGTTGAACAGGAGGTACTCCACGGAGGCCTCGGGCGCGTCCATGTAGTCCTTGTACGGCCTGATCGTGTCCACCCAGGCGGCCGGCACGGTGTGGTTGTAGAGCGCGTCCACCTCCCCGGCCTTGTACAGGTTGAGCATCGTGGTGACGTCCTCGAGCGTGTAGAAGGAGATGCGGTCGAGCCGCACCTCGTCCCAGTAGCCGGGGTTCCTCACCACGTTGATCTCGTTGTAGGGGAGCCAGCGTTCGAGCAGGAAGGCGCCCGAGGTCACGATGTGCGCCGGGTCGGTCCACCGCTCGCCCCAGGTCTCGATGGCCTGGCGCGGAACGGGCCGGAAGAACTGGTGGGCCACCAGGCCCAGGAAGTAGGGCACCGGCAGCGCCATGCGTACGCGAACGGTGTGCGCGTCGTCGGCGACCACTCCTACGTCCTCGGGCTGCACGGGGACGAAGTCGAGGTCCGGCTGGCCGTCGGCAAGCCCCGGCAGCCTGGCGAGCACCTCGCCGCGCACCTCCGGGTCGGCTGGCAGCGTGAGACGGATGCGCGGATTGGCCGGGTCGGGCACGAACGCACCGGTCGCCCGCTCGCGGGCGAAGACCGCCCCTTCGTTGTAGGCCTGGGCGTTCTCGATCCCGTAGGCGAGGTAGGCGTTGCGGGAGGCCAGGGCCGGCGACAGGCCACGCCGCAGGGAGTAGACGATGTCGTCCGCGGTGATGGGCGTCCCGTCGGACCAGCGGGCGTTGGTGCGGAGGTGGAACGTGAACTCGGTGCTGTCGCCGTTGACGTCCCACCGCTCGGCGAGGGCCGGAATGGGCTCGCCCGTGCGGGGCGCGTATTCGGTGAGGCCGTCGAAGAGGGACAGGATGATGCGGGCTTCGGGCTGTCCGGTGGCCACCTGCGGGTCGAGCGACTCGGGCTCCGAGCCCGAGATGTAGCGCAGGGTCTGCCCCTCGGGTGGCGCCACCTTCCCGAAGTACGGCCCGTCGCCGCCAGGCCCGGCACAGGCCGACAGTGCCAGCGGCGACAGTGCCAGCAACGACAGTGCGCGCGACAGGAGCACGCCGAGGGCGCGGCGCATGCAGAACCTCGTAGCCATGTTTCGGGGCCAGCCTAGCGCATTTGACGCCACCCCGCCACAGGCCTGTACGCAGCGAGAGCCGCCATGAGGCGGCTCCCGGCCCCACCGATGCGGCGACGGCTCAGCGGGTGATGATGCCCGTCGGCAGCGGATCCTCGACGATCACGTTCGGCGACGTGTGCAGCCCGCGCGACAGGTAGTCGGTGAGGGTGAGGCCGAACAGGATGATGAGGAAGAAGAACGCGGTCCCCACGAACATTTTCGTCAGCGTGCTGCTGTACTTCACGTGCATGAAGAACAGGATGACGAGCGTCGCCTTCAGGATGGCGATGGCGATGGCCACCGGGAAGTTGAGCGGACCCAGGTTGATGAAGGCCACGCCGACGGTGACGGCCGTCAGCACCATGAGGCCGAGGAAGATCCCGATGTAGCTGCTGACCGGAGATACGTGTCCAGACATTGGCGTTACCCGAGCTGGCCCGCGCGGTCCACCAGGTACAGCAGCGGGAACAGGAAGATCCAGACGATGTCCACGAAGTGCCAGTACAGCCCGGTCATCTCGACCGGCGTGGACCACTCGCGGGAGAACCGCTCGTTGTGCGCCAGCCACGCCACCCAGGCGAGGATGCCGAACCCGATGATCATGTGGAGCGCGTGCAGCCCCGTCATGGCGAAGTACAGCGACAGGAAGATCTCGACCTGGTTGGCGTGCGGGCCCTCGAACACGAAGTTGGCGCCGGGCACGTGGTTGAGCTCGAACTTGTGCTCGTACTCGAAGAACTTGATGACCAGGAAGGTGAGCCCCAGGATCATCGTGAGCATCGTCCAGCGGAAGGCCCCCTTGTTGGAGCCCACCTGGGCCGACCGCACGGCCAGCGCCATGGTCAAGCTGCTGCCGATGAGGACCACGGTGTTGATGCCGCCGAGCAGGATGTCCAGCTCGCGGCTGCCCTCGGCCCAGGCCTCCGGATACCAGATGCGGTAGACCATGTAGGCGGTGAACAGCCCGCCGAAGAACATGACTTCCTGCACCAGGAAGAACCACATGCCGAGCGTCGACGCCTCGTGCTGCTGGTCGAGCGACTCGAAGTGGTGCTGCTGGGCAGCGTGGTGGTGCAGGGCGTCGTGCCCGTGCCCCACGGCGTGAGCGGGAGCGGCCACCTCAGACAACTTTGATCTCCCTGTGCGCGTAGTTGTATGCCGGCTCCGTGACGATCGGGGTCTCCACGAAGTTCTCGGGCAACGGGGGCGACTGCGTCGTCCACTCGAGGCCGGTGGCGTGCCAGGGGTTGTCGCCGGCCACCGCGCCGTACTTCAGCGACCACAGCAGCGCGCCCACCGCCAGCAGGTATCCGATGCCCAGGATCCCCGCGCCTCCCGTCGAGAGGACGTTCAGCATCTCCCACTCGGGCGGATACATGTGGTAGCGGCGCGGCATCCCCATGTAGCCCAGGATGAACTGCGGGAAGAACGTGAGGTTGAAGCCGATGAAGATCAACGCGGCGCCGACCTTCGCCAGCCCGTCCGAGTACATCCGGCCCGTCATCTTCGGCCACCAGAAGTGCAGGCCCGCCAGGTACCCCATGATGGCGCCGCCCACCATGATGTAGTGGAAGTGCGCCACGACGAAGTAGGTGTCGTGGATGTGCACGTCGGTGCCGAGCGAGGCCAGGAAGAGGCCCGTGAGGCCGCCGATGAGGAAGAGCCCGAGGAAGCCGTAGACGTACATCATCGGCGCCTTGAACCAGATGGCGCCCCGGTAGAGCGTCGCCGTCCAGTTGAACGTCTTCACCGCCGAGGGGATGGCGACCGCGAACGTCAGGAACGAGAACACCATCGCCGAGTAGGGCGAGATGCCGGCTACGAACATGTGGTGCGCCCACACCAGGAACCCGAAGACCGCGATCGACAGGCTCGAGAAGGCCACGAACGAGTACCCGAACACCGTCTTCCGCGAGAAGCAGGCGATGCACTCGCTGATGGCGCCCATCGGGGGCAGGATCATGATGTAGACGGCCGGGTGCGAGTAGAACCAGAACAGGTGCTGGAACAACACCGGGTCGCCACCGAGCGTGGGGTCGAAGATGCCGAGGCCCAGGCCCCGCTCCATCGCCACCATCAGCACCGTGATGGCCACGACGGGCGTCCCGAGGATCTGCACGAGGCTCGTGGCGTAGAGGGCCCACACGAACAGCGGCAGGCGGAACCAGGTCAGCCCCGGGGCGCGCATCCGGTGGATGGTGACCATGAAGTTGACGCCGGTCAGGATCGACGAGAAGCCGGTGATGAACACGCCGACGCCGGCCGCCATGACGTTGGAGTTGGAGGCGGTCGTGCTGTAGGGCGTGTAGAAGGTCCAGCCCGTGTCCACGCCGCCCATCACCATCGCGAAGGCCGTGAAGATGAAGCCGATGACGAAGATGTACCAGCTCAGCAGGTTGAGCTTGGGGAACGCCACGTCCTTGGCGCCGAGCTGCAGCGGCAGCACGAAGTTGCCCAGGATCGCCGGCACGGCGGGAATGAGGACGAAGAACACCATCGCGACGCCGTGCATCGTGAAGATGCGGTTGTAGAGATCCGACGTCACCATGTCGCCCGGCGGGGTCAGCAACTCGAGCCGGATGAGTCCTGCGAATACGCCGCCCAGCGCGAATGCGATGGACACGACGACCAGGTAGAGCAGGCCGATGCGCTTGTGGTCCTTGGTCAGGAGCCACGACGCCAGGCCGTGCGTGACGTTGAGATAGGTGGTGGTTGGTTGCGTCGTCATTGGTTCTTTCCACGGACGCCTGCGCGGCGCCTCGAGACCCGTCGTCCCGTCGTCCCCGTTACTCCGGCTCTCCGGCCTCGGCCGGCAGGCTCGCCGAGGCCCCTTCGCTGGACGGACCCGTCCGCAGCGACTTGATGTACTCGATCAGCCCGACCATGCCGTCCTCGTCCACGAGGCCCTGGAAGGTCGGCATGATGGGGTTGTAGCCGGCGACGACGCGCATCTGCGAGTTGAGGATCGACTCGCGGAGGTAGCCTTCGTCCACCGTCGCCGTCGTGCCGTTCGCCAGCTGGACCTCGGAGCCGAACAGGCCATGGAGGGCCGGCCCCCGGCCGTTGCCGTCGTTCAGGTGGCACGACTGGCACGAGAGGCTCTCGTAGAGCGCCTGCCCCTGCGCCGCCAGCGACGACTCCTGGCTGGTGTCGAGCCAGGCCTGGTAGGCGGTCTCTTCCATCACGATGACGCGGCCAATCATGCCGGCGTGCTTGGTGCCGCAGTACTCCGCGCAGAAGAGGTGATACTCGCCGGTCTGGGTCGCCGTGAACCAGATGGTGGAATACCGGCCGGGAATGGCGTCGGCCTTCACCCGGAATGCGGGAATGAAGAGGTCGTGCAGGACGTCCTCGGAGGTGAAGGTCACCTTCACCGGACGCCCCACCGGCACGTGCAGCTCGTTGATCTCGCGCTGGCCGCTCGGATGCTGGAACTTCCACATCCACCGCTTGCCCACCGAGTACACCTGCATCGCCTGGTCGGGCGGACGCACGATGTCGAAGTAGACGTTGGTGGACCAGGCGAAGATGAAAATCGCGATCACGAAGGGCACGGCCGTCCAGAAGAGTTCCAGCGGGATCGACCCGTGGATGGGCGCGCCGACCGCGTAGGGATCGTCGGTGTGGTACTTGAAGGCGAAGTAGACCACCAGCACCGTCACGAGCAGGGCGAAGAACGCCGTGACCGCCACGATGAAGAAGTACAGGTTGTCTACCCTCGGCGCCAGCGTCGAGGCCTGTTCGGGAAGGAACGAAATGCCAGATTGCATAATCGGGGCTCAGGGCCGGACTCGGGGCCTCGGGGGCCTCAGGCGCGGCCCTCCACCGGCGCGCGCAACTCGCGGCGCCGCATCAGCACAATGAAACCAGCCACCAGGGCGATCGTCAGCAGTCCGCCGAGTCGCACCATGTTCATCACCACCACGCCGTAGCGACCCGACGCCGGATCGTAGTGGTAGCAGTAGAGAAGGATGTCGTCCACGAGCGAGCCGATCTTGCCCTCGCCGGACTCGACCAGCGCCATGCGCATCTCCTTGGCGGAGTACTCGATCCCGTAGAAGTACCGGGAGAGCCGGCCCTGCGGCGTCACCACCAGCACGCCGCTCACGTGGGCGTACTGCTCGATGCGCTCGTCCCAGCTATAGGTGAAGCCGGCTGCATCGGTCACCCGGCGGATCTGGTCCTCGTCGCCGGTGAGGAAGTGCCAGCCGGCCGCGGTGCCCTCGGCCTCCCAGTGCTCGAGGTGCTCCTGCTTCTTGACGGCGGCGTCTGCCGGCGTGTCGCGCGGGTCGAAGCTGACGAGCACGACCTCGAAGTCCTCGCCCGGCACGAAGGGCGTCACGCTCAGCGTGGTCGAGATGCCGTTCATGACCTGCATGCACAGCATCGGGCAGTTGTAATAGACGAAGGCGAGGAGCACCGGCTTGCGCCCGAAGTACTCGCCGAGCCTGACGGTACGGCCCGTCTCGTCGCGGAAGGTGGCGTCGAGCGGCAGCTGCGCATCGAGGCGCTGCTCGAAGGTCACGCCCTCCAGCTGGGCCGGAAGGGCGGGCGAGGGCATGCCGGGCGCGATCCCGATGCTGCCGGTCATCCCCGGGGGCGCCTGCTGCGCCGTGGTCAGGGCTGGCGTCCCGAGAAGCGTCAGGGCCGCCATCGCACACGTCCACCCGCGCGCCGACGCACGAAACACCCGTCGCACTTCGAGGGACGTCATGACTACTGCCTCCTTCGGACCATGGTCGCGCCGGCGCTGCCGTCGGCGGGCATCAGGCCCGGCGTCTCGGACGCCTGCTCCAGCGCAGGGAGGCCCCGCTCGACGACGAGCCGCATGGCCTCCTCGATGGGAATCCGCACGGTGCCCGCCTCGCGGTCCACCCAGCCGTAGCCCTCGAGCTGCTCGTTCTCGAGGATCCGGTGCTCCGTGATGTCCCGCAGCGGGACGCCCTGCAGGCGCGGCAGGGCGGGCAGGCGCATGCCGTCCTCCACCGCCACCGGGAAGCGGGGCTGGCCCTGTGCCGCTGAACGGTCCGAGGACAGCCAGCTGAAGACGAAGCCCATGCCGAAGTGCACGAGCACGGTCGCCACCGCGAGCCAGATCCCGAGCTTGACGATGGGCCGGACGGCCGCGTCGGTGTACTCGTGCTGCGCCCCCGCAGGGGTCTCGCGGTAGCCGTCGTCGGGCGACGCGTGGCTGCCGATGTCGTGGTGCGCCATCAATGGCCTCCCGTGCTCTCGAGCGCGTCCTGCAGGTACGGGTCGCGGATAGGCAGCAGCGGCCGCTGGCGGAGCTGGGTGAAGAACATCCACACCCAGATGCCGCCGATGCCGACCGGCGCCGCGATGTCGAGCCAGTGCAGGAAGAAGCCGCCCTCGTGCTCACCCGCCTCCATGTGGAGGTTCATCCCCGCCGCGTCGAACTCGGGCGAGACCAGGAAGTAGAGGTCGATGAACCGCATGACCAGCAGCCCGATGGCCACGATCACGAGGCGGTTCGACGCCCGCTTGAGGTCGCGCGACAGCAGGAGCGAGAAGGGCAGGATGAACTGGCACAGGATGAGGAAGAGGGCCACGTACTGCCACCCGTGCGTGGTGCGGGTGATGTAGTACGGGATCTCCTCGACCAGGTTCGCCGCGTAGATGAGCAGGTACTGCGAGAACTGAAAGTAGGCCCACAGCATGACGAAGGCGAGCGTGAGCTTGCCGAAGTCGTGGAAGTGGTTCGCCTTGAGCACGTCGTTCATCGGGGCGCGCTTCGACAGGAAGGCGGCGATGAGGATGACGAAGGCAAGCGCCGACAGGCCCTGGCCGCCCATGAAGATGAAGCCGTAGAGGGTGGAAAACCAGTGCGGGTTGATCGACATCACCCAGTCCACGGCCGCGGCCGTGATGGTGAGCGCGTAGAACACCAGCCCGCCGCCGCTCAGGCGCTGCATCTTGCGGGTGACGGCGGTATCACCCTCGTCCTGCGCCTTGGACCAGCGGCTGAGGAACAGCGCGATCAGGTTCCAGCCGAGGAAGTAGAACGCGGCGCGCAGCAGGAAGAACGGCGTGTTCAGGTACGCCGCCTTGTGCTGGAGGATCTCGTCGGCGGCCACGTGCTCGGGATGCGTCCACGGGTAGAGCGTGGCCATGCCGAGCCAGACGGGCACGAACAGCACCGTCATGAGGGGCAGCGTGCGGCTGGCCGCCTCGAAGACGCGACGCACCACCATGCCCCAGGAGCCGCCCGAGAGGTGGTGGATCATCATCAGACCCATCGAGCCCAGCGAGACGCCCAGCCACAGCAGATAGGCGATGAGCCAGGCGCGGAAGAACTGGTCACGCGCCACGGCAAAGCCGACGGCGCAGACGGCCAGGCCCAGCAGGCCTGCGACGAGCGCGGCGGTGCGGCGGGCATCGATGTCCGCCGGGGGCGCGTAGGAGGTGTCCGCCATGACTAAGGCTCCTGCCCGGCGGGGGCACCGGCCGGCTGATTGAGTGCGGCCCGGCGATCGGCCGGCACGTCGTCGATGGTGGCGTGTCGACTGAGCTGGAGTGCCCGGAGATACGCGGCAATCGCCCAGCGGTCCGCCACCGGCACCTGCGCGGCGTAATCCTGCATCGCGCCGAAGCCGTTGGTCATGACATCGAAGAAATAGCCCACGGGCGCCGAGCGCAGGCGCTCCTCGTGGAACGAGGGCGGCATGCGGAAGCCGCGCTGCACGACCATGCCGTCGCCCTCGCCGGTCCGCCCGTGGCAGGGCGAGCAGAACACGTCGAAGCGCTCACGGCCGCGCTCGACGACCTCCGCCGTCACCGGCATCGGGAAGACGTTGGTGAGCTGGCCGCCCACCTTGCCCGTATAGAGATGGTCGTCCTCGCGCAGCATGCCGCGGGCCACGGTGCCCGGCACCGGCGTCCGCGAGGCGCGGGCATCGCCGAAGAAGGCGCTGTACTCGAGCGGCTCGTAGCGCGGGTTGTCGTGCATGTCCTGGCGGCAGGCCGCCAGGCCGACACACGAGGCCACGACGAGCAGGGTGGCGCACGCCTGACGGGAGACGTTACGAGGCAACTTCGCTGACTCCTAGCGGGTGGAGGCCGTCGAGGAACGTTCGGGTGGCCTCCCGGTCGTACCGGGGATCGGTTGACTCGATGCACAGGAAGAACCGGTCGCGCGACGCCCTGGCGAACTCCGGCACGTTGAACACCGGGTGATACGGCTGCGGCAGCTGGTTGAGCACGAACATCCCGATCACCGCGGACAGCGCCGCGCCGAGGATGGTCGTCTCGAAGGTCACCGGGATGAACTGCGGCCAGCTGTGGAACGGCCGGCCGCCGATGACCATCGGGTAGGCGATGACCGACGACCAGTACTCGAGCGAGTAGCCACCCAGCCCGCCGAGGATGCCCCCGGTCAGGACGATGAGCGGCAGCTTCGTCTTCTTGATGCCCAGCGCCGCGTCCAGCTCGGGGATGGGCATCGGCGAGTAGGCATCCATCTGCGTGTAGCCCTGGAGGCGCGCGCGGTTGGCCGCCTCCACCAGGGCCGTGGGGTTGTCGAACTCGGCCATCAGGCCGTGAGCCGCCGGGACGTCGTGCACGTGCGCCATCACCTCACCCGTGATGTTCCGTCCGCAGCTTGGCCTCGGGCACGATCGTTCGCATCTCGAAGATCGAGATGGCCGGGAGGAAGCGGATGAACAGGAAGAACAACGCCATGAACAGACCGATGGTCCCGGCGTACATGCCCCAGTCCCAGCGGGTCGGATAGAACATGTCCCAGGACGAGGGCAGGAAGTCGCGGTGGAGGCTCGTCACGATGATGACGAAGCGCTCGAGCCACATCCCGACGTTCACGAGCAGCGAGAGCACGAACAGCAGGGCCACGTTGTCGCGCACCTTCCTGAACCAGAACAGCTGGATCATGGCGGCGTTGATGGCGATGAGCGACCAGTAGAACGTGCCGTAGGGCCCGCCCATCCGGTTGGCCATCATGTATTCCTCGTACGGGTTCGCGCTGTACCAGGCGAAGAACGCCTCGTTGGCGTACCCGTAGGCCACGATCATGCCCGTGGCGAGCATCACCTTCGTCATGTTGTGGATGTGACGCATGGTGATGAAGCCTTCGAGCCCGTAGGCCTTCCGCATCGGGATGGCCAGGGTCATGACCATGGCGAAGCCCGAGTAGATGGCGCCGGCGACGAAGTAGGGCGGGAAGATCGTGGCGTGCCACCCGGGCACCTGCGAGACCGCGAAGTCGAAGCTCACCACCGTGTGGACCGAGAGGACCAGGGGGGTGGACAGGCCGGCCAGCAGCAGGTAGGCCGTCTCGTACCGGTGCCAGTGCCGCGCGGACCCGCGCCAGCCGAGCGAGAGCACCCCGAAGATCATCTTCTTGACCTTCGAGTCGGCCCGGTCGCGCAGCGTGGCCAGGTCGGGCACGAGGCCCACGAACCAGAAGAGCGCGGACACCGTGCCGTAGGTGGACACGGCGAACACGTCCCAGATGAGCGGGCTGCGGAACTGCGGCCACAGGCCCATCGTGTTCGGATACGGGAAGAGCCAGTAGATGGCGAGCCAGGGCCGGCCGGTGTGCAGCAGCGGGAACATGGCCGCGCAGGCGACGGCGAACAGCGTCATCGCCTCGGCGAACCGGTTGATCGAGGTGCGCCACTGCTGCCGGAACAGCAGCAGGATGGCGGAAATGAGCGTGCCGGCGTGGCCGATGCCGATCCACCAGACGAAGTTGATGATGTCGAACGCCCAGCCGACGGGCACGTTGTTGCCCCAGATGCCGATGCCGGTCAGCAGGAGCTTGCCGATGGTCAGGTTCAGGACCATCAGCAGGATGAACGCGATCAGGAAGCCCAGGAACCAGCCGATCGAGGTGCGGCGCGTCAGGACGATGTTGCTGATCGTGTCGGTGACCGAGGCGAACGTATGTCCCGGCTCGATGACCGGGGGCGTCGGGCGCTCGTCCACGGAATGCTGGAGCGTGTCAGCCATCAGTTCTCACCTTCTTCGCCCTCGGCTCGCGAGCCGGCCGGCTCGAGATCCGTATTCGGATTCCGCACGATGGCGAGGTAGGTCGTGCGCGGACGGTTGTTCAGCTCCGCGAGGAGCGAGTAGTTCAGCGAGCTGGCCTTCAACCGCGACACGCGGCTCTCCGGATCGTTGATGTTGCCGAAGACGATGGCGTCGGTCGGGCACGCGCCCTGGCAGGCCGTCACGATCTCGCCGTCCCGGATCTCGCGATCTTCGAGCTTCGCGGCGACGCGGGCGTGATTGATCCGCTGCACGCAGTAGGTGCACTTCTCCATCACGCCGCGGCTGCGGACGGTGACGTCCGGATTGCGCTGCAGCTTGAGGCTCGGCGTCTCGAAGTCCTGGTAGAGCAGGAAGTTGAAGCGGCGCACCTTGTAGGGGCAGTTGTTCGAGCAGTACCGCGTCCCGACGCAGCGGTTGTAGACCATGTCGTTCAGGCCTTCGTCGCTGTGCACCGTGGCCGCCACCGGACACACCACCTCGCAGGGCGCGTTCTCGCACTGCTGGCACGGCATCGGCTGGTGGTAGGTGTCGGGGTTGTCGAGCGGTCCGGTGTAGTAGCGGTCCACGCGGAGCCAGTGCATCTCGCGCCCGTTCAGCACCTGGTCCTTGCCGACGACCGGGACGTTGTTCTCGGACTGGCAGGCCACCACGCAGGAGTTGCAGCCGGTGCAGACACCCTGGTCGATGGCCATGCCCCAGGCATAGCCTTCGTACTGGCGCGTGGGGAAGATGCTGAGGCCGGTGAGGGGCTGGTGCTCCTCCTTCAGGGCGAACTGCGGGTCCGCCTCGAACTCCTCGCGCGTGGCGACGCGCACCAGGTTCCGGCCCTCGAGCGACCAGTGGTCCTGCGTGGACGCGAGTTCGTACCGGTCGTCCACCTTCACGAGCTCCACACCCGACAGCGTGTCGAGCGCCGCCGACGTGCGCAGCACGTTCACGTTGAAGCCGGTGCCGTTGCCGACCCGGCCGGCGCGGTCGCGACCGTAGCCCAGGTGCAGCGTCACGACGTCGGAGGCCTGTCCCGGAGCGAGCCACACGGGAATGCGCAGCGACCGCTCGCCCTCGCGCAACTCCACCATGTCTCCGCTGATCAGGTTGAGACGGGCCGCGGTCGCCGGTGCGATGAGGGCCGCGTTGTCCCACGTGAGGCGCGTGTGCGCCTTCGGCAGTTCCTGGAGCCAGGCGTTGTTCGAGAAGCGGCCGTCGAAGACGCTCGGATCGGGCCGGAACACCACCTGCAGCCCGTCGGCTGCGGCGGGAAGGCCGTGTCGCGGATGAACCCGTCGTGGAGCCACTGGCGCCACGCGCGATCGAAGTCCGACAGGAGCGGTGTCGGCGCGGGCGCGATGGGCGCCGCACCGGCCGCCGCGTCGGCGCCTGCAGCACCACCCTGTCCGGCCGCAGCAGCCGGTTCGGGCGTGGCCGCACCGTTCTGAGCCGCCTCGACCCCGGCGGGGGCGGCAGGCGCCACCGGACCGGCGGGCATCTGCAGCGCAGG
>JABFRY010000390.1 GCA_013140955.1 Acidobacteriota bacterium | reverse complement strand
GCGCGGCCATGCAGGGCGGCCCCGTCGCGAGCCGGGAACTGCCGCTCGGGCGCGAGCACGGGCGCACGTTCATGGCGCGTGCCGCGCCTGTGGCGGGCACGGCGGAGGGCGGCACGGTGCTGGTGCTGCACGACATCAGCGAACTGAAACGCGCGGACCAGATCCGCCGCGACTTCGTCGCCAACGTCTCGCACGAGCTGCGCACGCCGCTCACGGCGATTCGCGGCTACGTGGAGGCGCTGCTCGACGAGCCGGACGACCCGGCCGAGGCCCGCCGCTTCCTCGAGATCATCGCGAGGCACAGCACCCGGATGGAGCGCCTCGTGAAGGACCTGCTGCGCCTGGCGCGGCTCGATGCCCGCCAGGAACCGCTCGACATGGCGCGGTGCGACGTGGCGCAGGCCTTCACCTCGGTCGTGGCCGACTTCGAGCCGTCCATCGAGGACAAGCGGCAGCAGGTGCAGACGTCGGTCGCGCCCGACGCGGCCAGCGTCATGGCCGATCCCGCCAAGCTCCACGACGTGATCCGCAACCTGGTGGAAAACGCGCTGAACTACTCGCCGGAGGGTGCCGAGGTGCGGCTGGCCTCATCGAGAGGCGACGGCTGCGTGCGGCTGACCGTGTCCGACTCAGGCCCGGGCATTCCGGAAGACGACCTGACGCGGGTGTTCGAGCGGTTCTATCGGGTGGACAAGTCGCGATCGCGCCCCGGAGGCACCGGCCTCGGACTGGCCATCGTCAAGCATCTGGTGGAGCTGCACGGGGGGCAGGCGCGCGCCGAGAACCTCCCGGGTGGTGGGGCTCGGTTCACCATCAGCCTGCCGGACGTGGTGGCGGACATGGGCGAGCCCACGGCATGAGCCGCGCCGGCTGCCTCAATCCGCGACGTAGCTGAAGACCTTCCAGCGACCGTCCTGCTCCAGCATCGACCCGAACAGCGACAGCTCCTGTTCCGTCCCGCTGTCGTCGCGGACCCGGAGCACCGTGTCGCGGTGCACGGCGTAGGAGGGGTACGTCGTCACGCCGCCAGGGAAGCGCAGATCGAGCAGGTCGTAGTGCCGGCCGCCGTGGCGCGCGAGGGTTGCGGCGAGCGCGAGCGCGCTCTTCTGGCGAAGGTCGCCCCAGACGTAGCTGAACGGCAGGTTTCGCTCCGGCCGGGCGGCAGGCAGCTCGGGCCAGACGTGGTCCCTGAACTCCTGCTCACTGAGCGCGAGCCGTGCGAGCGCATCCTCGTCACGGCGTTCGATGGCTTCGAGCACGGCACGCGCCGCGGCCTCCGGCTCCGGCCAGGTCGTGGAGAGGGCCGGTGCCGCCGGCGCGCAGCCGACGAGGGGGGCGCCCAGCAGGAGGGCGGCGACGAGCAGACGGGTCACACGCAACATGTACAGCACTCCGGGCAGGCGGCCGCGTGGTGCGGCCCACCTGCCCGGAAGGGAGTCTATCTCAGCGCTGGGGATATGCGGTCCAGCCGGCCGTCCAGTCGTCGGTCGGACCCACGGCACCGATGAAGGTGACCGGCGCGAAGAATCCGTCGTTGGGCGGCTGAATCGGCGCGAGCTGCCCACCGGCGAGCGTCGCCACCGACACCGGCCGGAAGTCGGGCGCCTCGTGGTTGAAGCACGCCGCGCTCAGCCCGCCGTCCACGCCGGTGCGCACGTTCGGGAACCGCCCGCTCTCGACGAACGGCCGCGTGGCCGAGTGGAGGGGCGTCGTCATGCCCCAGATCACGCCGGCTCCGACCTGCGTGGTCCCGTTGTTCACCTGCGTGAGCGTCGAGCCGCCGTCGATCTGCAGCCCCGTGGTCTTGACCCCGGTGATGAGGAAGTTGCGGAACGTGACGGCCGTGCCACGCCGGAACAGCACGCCGCGGATACTCTCGGCGCCTTCGTTGCGGTCGGGGTCGCCGCAGACCGTCATGTTGTAGATCTGCGGATTCGCCCGCGGGAGCAGGTCGTTGTTGAACTCGTTGTTGTCGGCCTCGATGGCGTTGTCGCCATCGTCGCCCCGCTGGTGCACCGCCACGAACTGCAGCCGACCCGTCCAGCCGAACGTCCAGTCGATGCTGTCGTCGCCAGCATTGGAGGCCACCAGGTGCGTGGCATCCGCCGTCCCGCCGAACCACTCGAACGCGTCGTCACGGTTCATGTGCACCTGGATGAAGTCGTAGGAGCCGCCGCGCCCGACGCCCTGGAACGCGATGCCGTTCAGCTCGTTGTCGGGGCTGAACTCGCTGCCGGCGAACTCCAGGCGGACGTAGCGCATCGAGCCGCTGTTGTCGTTGGGGTCGTTGCCCCCGTAGACGCCGGTGTTGGCCTCGCCCACACCCTCCCCGCCGGGGATGTTGATCGGGGCACGGCCGTTGATGATGAGCCCACCCCAGTCGCCGCGGCTGCGCTGTCCCGCGGGTTGGTCGGTTGTGAAGACGATGGGCTGCTCGCGGGTACCGATGGCGTTGAGCCGCCCTCCGCGCTCGACGATGAGCGTGCCCACGCTGCCTGCTTCGCCGATGACCCACGTGCCGGCCGCGATGTTGAGGGTCGCGCCTTCGCGGACGAACACGGCGCCGCGCAGCACGTAGTAGTTGGAGGCCACCCAGTTCTCGGTGCCGGTGATCTCATCGGTCACCACGATGACGGGACGGTCGAGGCCCGGGACGTTCACCGGCGGGGCCTGGTTCGAGGATACCGGCGCCGAGCCGGCGAGGGCGAGCACAAGGCCCGCCACGAGTCCAAGGCACGTGCGTCTGACGTTCTGCATGAATCTGCTCACTCCAGTGGAGGCGCGCATCGGATGCGGCCTCAGAACACGTTGTAGCCGAACGACAGGGCGATGGTCCGGCCGATGCGGAAGAGGCGCTGGTCCTCGATGCCCTGCGTGAAGCGGTACTGCACGTCGGTCAGGTTCTCGACCGAGAACTTGACGCCAAGACCGGCGAGCCGCTGCGAGAACACGAGGTCGATCGTGCCGCGTCCCTGCTCGACGACGTCGGGCGCCTGGTTGGAGCCCACGTCCGAGATCCGGTCGCCGAAGTAGTTGTAGAGCACGCGGCCCGAGAAGCTGGCGAGCGAGAACTCGGCCGCGACGTTGAACAGGTTCTTCGACTGGCCAGCCAGCGAACGCTCGAGCGAGGTCTGCACCGTGCGCTGCGCGGGGTTCAGCTTGATGTTCGAGTTGACGAACGTGTAGTTCGCGTTGACGAACAGGTTGGGCGTGACCTGCCGGCCCGCCTCGAACTCGAAGCCCAGGTTGCGGGCGGAGTCGGCGTTCTGAAAGGTCACGATGGGCTGCGCGCCGGCGATGACCACCCGCTCGATCGGGTTGCTGAACTGCTTGAAGAAGATGCTGGTCGCGATGACGTCCCGGCCGCCGCCGAACATCTCCCACCGTCCGTCCACGTTGTGGATGAGCGCGCGGTTGAGATCCGGGTTGCCGCGCACGGCACGGCTGCCCACGACATCGGTGAACTCGAACTCGGCCAGCTCGCGGAACTCGGGCCGGTTGACCGTGGTGCTGTAGCTCACGCGGAGGTTGGTCGTGCTGTTGAGCGTCTGCACCAGGTTGAGGCTCGGGAAGAGGTCCGTGTTGCGGTTCTCCGCGCTCACCGTCCGCTGGAAGAGCCCGAACGGGTCGAACGTGTCCACCACCTGGTTGAAGCGCTCGACGCGGGCACCCGCGATGAGCCGCGTGTTGTTCGAGAGGCCGAGGTCCAGCATGCCGTAGGCGCCGGTCGTCGACTGCTCACCACGGTAGGAGTCGACGGGGCGCGTTTCCTCGTTGAAGCGGAACGCGGTGCCGATGTTCGACGGCACGAAGAGCTCCTCGGGGGTCAGCCGGAGGTTGGCCGGCACGCTGCCGCCGCTCGTGGTGGTGATCGGGATGAAGCGGAAGCGCCGCGACGCGAAGTCGCGGTCGCGCTCGATGTAGCTCAGTCCGAACTTGTACTGGGTGGGCCGCCCGCCCGTCGTGCTGAAGACGCTCCAGTTGCCCGCGAGGTCGGTGGTCTTGTCCTCGAGGGTGTTGAACATCCGGAAGCCGCTCTGCGACTCGTCGGCGAGGACGAAGTTGGGCGTGCCGGTCAGGGGCGACTGGTAGAGCGTCTCGCGCAGGTCGGGCTCGTCGCGGTTGGCACGGGCGATGTTCACCCGCCAGTCGATCCGGCTGCTCGACAGGCCCTGCAGGAAGTGCTCGCCGCCCACCGCGTTCGAGAAGAGCCCCTCCTCGATGTACTGCACGCGGTAGTTGCGGTAGAGGAACTGGTTCTCGGTGTTGGGCCCCTCGAAGTAGCGTCCCTCATCACGACCGCTGTGCGTGTAGAAGTTCTCGAAGGACAGGCGGTGATTCGTGGTCACCTCGTAGGCGAGATTGGCCACCGCGCCGATCTGTGCCCGCTGGGTGCCCGACTGCATGCGGTAGTCGCTCACCGCCTCGAGGTCCGTGCCCTCGGAGATGCGGAAGAACCGGCGGTCCTCCTCCACGTACTGTTCCTTGTACGAGTGGTTCACGCTGGCGACCACGCCGAGCTTCCCGAAGCGGTTGCCGAACACCATGTTCCAGCTCTGGCCGGGCGCGCCGCTGGCCGTCGCGGGACGCCACGTGTTGTCGAGCGTGCGGCCGAAGGCCGTGATCTCCTCGGGCGAGAAGCCCACGTTCGGGGTGAACACCCCGCGCCGGACGATCTTCCCGTCCGGGATGGCGCTCGGCAGCGCGCGCGAGCCATTGTCGAAGCCGAGCCAGTCGCGCGTGCCGAGCGGGCTCAGCACGATGTCCTGCCCCGTGGCCGTCGAGAAGAAGTTGAGGCCGTAGGAGAAGTCCACGACCGGGCGCGTCGGGAGCTTGAGCGGCACGATCTGCACGAGGCCACCAGCGAACTCGGCGGACTTGTCCGGCGAGTACGACTTGGCGATCTGCACGCTGTCGATCAGTCCGGTCGGGAACATGTCGAGCGGCACGACCTTCTTGTCGGGCTCGGTCGTGGGCAGCACCGACCCGGCCAGCGTGGTGTTGCTGTACCGCTCCCCGAGGCCGCGCACGAACACGAACTGGTTGTCCACCAGCGAGACACCCGTCACGCGCGTCATGGCGCCGGCCGCGTCGGAGTCGCCGTTGGCCTTCATCTCCTCGGACCCGAGGTTGTCGGTTATGACCTGGGCCTGCTTCCGCTCGATGAGCTGGGCCTCCGCCGTGGCGGTGTTGACGTCGATCACCTGCGCCGTCACGGTGACCGTCTCCGCAAACCGCGCCATGGTGAGTCCGACGTCGGCCGTCACCTCGCGCTGTCCGGCGACCACCTCGAGACGAACCGTCCTCTCGGCGTACCCATCGAGCGAGATCTTGAGCTCGTGCGTGCCGGGCGTGAGGGACAGGGTGTAGCGACCGTCCACGTCGGTGTAGACGACCTCGCTGGTGCCGACGACCTCGACCGGGACACCGGGGAGGGACACCGCGTTCTGCTCGTCACGGACGACCCCTCCCACC
>JABFRY010000375.1 GCA_013140955.1 Acidobacteriota bacterium | reverse complement strand
CACGGGCGCCGACCCGCGCATCCGCCCGGCGCCACCGGCGCCGCGCGCTGGCAGGTGCAGGCCGAGTTCTCGGGCGCCGACCCCATCTGGAGCGCCATGCGCACGTTCACGGTGCGCGCGCAGGCCGATACCATCGCACCAGCCATTGCCATCGGCAGCCCCACGGCGGCGGCCACGTATACCAGCGGGTCCGCCACGGTGAGCCTGGCAGGCTCGGCCAGTGACGCCGTCGGCGTGACGCAGGTCACCTGGACCAACAGCCGCGGCGGCAGCGGCGGTGCCTCGGGCACGTCCGCCTGGACGATCGCCGGCATCGCTCTCCAGGCGGGTGAGAACGTGCTCACCGTGACCGCGCGCGACGACGCGGGCAACACCGCGAGCGACGTGCTGGTCGTGAGCTACGCGGCCCAGGCCACGGGCCCGGCGACGCTGGTGAGCCCGTCCGGCACCGTCGAGACCACGACGCCCACCTTCGTCTGGAACGCGGCGCCCTCGGCCCGGCAGTACATGCTCTATGTCGTGGATCGCCTGGCGAATCCGCGGATCCGGCTCGAACTCACGCCGGAAGCGGCGGGTTGCGCGGCAGGCGGCCAGTGCATGGTGAGTCCGGGCGTGGCGCTCGCCACCGGCGACGCCAAGTGGTGGGTGTATACCGTGCCGGCATCGGGTGCCGGGATCTGGAGCACGGCCGCCGACATCACGGTCAGGCTCCCGGTGGACGTCACGGCGCCGGTCGTGTCCATCACCGGCCCCACGGCCGCGGCCACGCACGTCGCCACGTCGGCCTCGCTCACGCTCTCCGGCACGGCCGCCGACACCGTGGGGGTGACCCGCGTGTCGTGGAGCACCGACCGCGGCATGAGCGGAACCGCCAGCGGCACGTCCACGTGGACGGTGCCGGCGATTGGCCTGTCGAACGGTGTGAACATCATCACCGTCACCGCGCAGGATGCGGCCGGTAACACCGCACACGACGTCCTGACCGTGACGTGGACGGCGCCCGATACGACCGCCCCGGCCGTGTCCGTCACCATCCCGACCGCGGCCTCCTCGCACACCAGCGGCACCGGCACGTTGGCCCTTGGTGGCACCGCGAGCGATGCCGTCGGGGTGACGCAGGTGAGCTGGACCAGCAACCGCGGTGGCGGCGGCGTGGCGACGGGCACGACGAACTGGGCCGTCCCGGGCCTTGCCCTGCAGACGGGCCAGAACGTGATTACCGTGACCGCGCGTGACGCGGCCGGCAACACCGCGAGCGATACCATCACGATCACCTGGGCCGAACCGGACACCACGGCGCCGCAGGTGGCCATCGGGACGCCGACGACCGGCGGCGAGTACACCGCCACCACCGCCAGCCTCACCCTTGGGGGCAACGCGAGCGATGCGGTGGGTGTGACGCGCGTCACGTGGTCCACCAGTCGCGGGGCGAGTGGCGTGGCCAATGGCACGGCCAACTGGGTGGCCTCGAACGTGCCGCTCGCGAGCGGCGTGACCGTCATCACCATCACGGCGCACGACGCTGCGGGCAACAGCGCGAGCGACTCGCTGGCGGTGACTTGGGTCGAGCCCGGCCCGGCCACGCTGGTGAGCCCGTCCGGACCCACCGCGACCACCACGCCGACCTTCGTGTGGAACGCGGCGCCGGGCGCCACGAAGTACCTCCTGTGGGTCGTGGACCCGCAGGCCACGCCGCGGATGCGCCTCGAGTACACGCCGGCCCAGGCCGGGTGCGCGGCCGGGGGCCAGTGCTCGGTGAGCCCCGACGTCGCGGTCTCGCCCGGCGACGCCAAGTGGTGGGTCTACGCGACCGTGCCCGGCACCTCGGGCACCTGGAGCGAGCCGCTCGAGTTCCGCGTCCAGCGAGCGGTCGATGCGGTCGCGCCCTCGGTCAGCATCGGCGCGCCCACGGCCGCGGCGAGCTACGTGACCACGGTGTCGCCGCTCACGCTCGGTGGCACGGCGAGCGACGCCGTCGGCGTCACGCGCGTCGAGTGGCGCAACGATCGCGGCGGGAACGGCCTGGCCACGGGCACCAGCGCGTGGACCGTTCCCGCCGTGGCGCTCCACGCCGGCGTGAACGTCATCACCGTCGTCGCATCGGATGCCGCCGGTAATACGTCCTCCGACGTGCTGACGGTCACGTTCAATCCGCCGGCGGTGGCGGCTTCGACCCTGGTGGCCCCAACCGGCGCGCTCGCCACTGCGACGCCGACCTTCGTGTGGAGCGCCGCCGCGGGCGCCAGCCACTACCTGCTCTACGTGGTGGATACCGAGTCCACCCCGAAGATCCGGATCGAGCTCACGCCCACCGAGGCCGGGTGCGCCAGCGACAACGAGTGCATGCTGGCGCCCGGCATTGCCCTGGCGCCCGGCGCGGCGAAGTGGTGGGTGTTCTCGTCGAGCGCTCCCGGTGTCGGTACCTGGAGCGCGGCCGCCGACATCATCGTGCCGGGCAGCGGTCCTGCCGCGGGACCCGAGGATGCAGAGCTGACCGTGCCCCTGCTCCTGAGCCCGGTGGGCACCCTGCTGGGCACGAGCTCGCCGACCTACTCGTGGAAGGCGGTGCCGGCGGCCGTGCGGTATCTGCTGTTCGTGACCGATGCCACCCGTTCGGGCAAGGTCCGGGTCGAGGTGCTGCCCTCCGACGCGGGATGCGGCACCGGCACCGGCACCTGCTCGTTCAATCCCGGCATCGGCCTGGCGCGCGGGGCGGTGCGGTGGTGGATCTACGCCACCGACAGCCGAGGCAATGGCCTGTGGAGTGCGCCGGGCGAGGTGACGGTGCCCTGACGACGGCCGTCTCTGGTGCGGCGCTGGATCACTCCGGCGTCGCGCCGCGTCGACCCGGCGCGACCGGGCGCTCTCCCGCCGATGCGCCGTTGGGTATCATGGAGCGGTCATCTGGAGGCTGCATGAACCCGCACCCGCTCGCCCGCATCGCCGGCGCCGTCCTGCTCGCCGCTCTCGTCGGGGCGGCGGCGGCGTCCGCGCAGACGCCCGAGAACGTCGCGCTCGTGATCAACGAGAACAGTGCGGCCTCCGAGCGTATCGGCGAGCACTACGTGGCGCAACGGGGCCTGCCGGCCCAGAACGTCATCCGGATTCGCACGTCGGAGGAAGACACCATCCAGCGCGAGGCGTATCTCGCGAGCATCGAGCAGCCCATTGCTGCAGCGCTGACCCGGGCCCGGGCCGAGGACCGCGTCCTCTACATCGTGCTGACCAAAGGGGTGCCCCTGCGCATCGTGGGCACGCAGGGTGCGGAGGGCACGACGGCGAGCGTGGACAGCGAGCTCACGCTCCTGTACCGCAAGATGACGGGCCACCAGGTGCAGGTCCGGGGTCCGGTGGACAATCCCTACTTCCTCGCCGATCGTCCGGTGGCCGAGGCGCGCCCGTTCACGCACAGGGATCACGACATCTACCTCGTGAGCCGACTCGATGCGTTCACCGCCGAGGAGGCCATGGCCCTCGTGGACCGTGGCGGTCGTCCCAGCTTCGACGGTCAGTTCGTGCTCGATCAGCGCGACGCCCTGGTCAACCGGACCGGTGAGGACTGGCTGGCCGAGGGGGCGCGCCGACTGGCCGACCAGGGGTTTGGCGAGCGCGTCGTGCTCGAGACCACGCCCCAGGCCGCCCGCGACGTCACGCCCGTGATCGGGTACTACGGGTGGGGCTCGGCCGACCCCCGCAACCGCGAACGGACCGTGCGCATGGGCTTCGTGCCCGGCGCCCTCGCCACCACGTTCGTCAGCACGAGCGCGCGGACGATGCGCGAGCCCCCGGAGACGTGGCTGCCCACCGACGACTGGAACAACCGGGCCCGCTGGCACGAGGGGTCGCCGCAGTCGCTCGTTGGCGACCTGATCCGGGAAGGCGCGACCGGCGCGGCCGGCTACGTCTCGGAGCCCTACCTGCAGGGGTCCATCAGGCCCCAGGTGCTCTTCTCCGCCTACGTGGCCGGCTTCAATCTCGTGGAGTCCTTCTATCTCGCGATGCCCAGCCTGGGGTGGCAGACCGTGGTCATCGGCGACCCGCTTTGCACGCCGTTCTCGCGCCGGCCCCTCGCGCGCAGCGAGATCGAGGCCTCGGTGGACACGGCGACGCAGCTGCCGGGCTATTTCGCCGCCCGGCGCCTTGCCTCCGCCATGCAGGCCCTGCCCGGAGTTCCCGAGCGGGCCCTGGCATTGGCCGTGCGCGCCAACGGTCTGATCACGCGGGGGGAGCCCGCCGCTGCTGTCGCCGCGTTGGAACAGGCTACGGAACTCGCACCGGGCGTGGCCGCCTGGCACCTCACGCTTGGCGTGCTGCACGATGCGGCGGCCCGCTACGGCGATGCCGTGACCAGCTATCGCCGCGCGCTCGCACTGGAGCCGGAGTCCGCCGTGGCCCTCAACAACCTGGCCTATGCGCTGGCGGTGCACCAGGACCGGGCGGACGAGGCCCTGCCCCTGGCCGAGAAGGCCGTGTCGCTCGTGCCGCGCGACCCGGGCGTCATCGATACGCTGGCATGGGTCCACCACCTCCGCGGCGACGACGAGGAAGCCGCGCGGCTCATTGCACAGGCCACCAAGGCGGCGCCCCGCAACGCGGAGCTGCGCCTGCACGCCGCGTTCATCTACGCGGCCACGGGCGCACGCGCGGTCGCCGACATCGAGCTCAAGGAAGCCGTGCGCCTGGCGCCCGAACTGCTCGATCGGGACGACGTCCGTCAGCTCCAGAACCGCCTGACGCCCTGAGCACGCCTGCCGTGACACCTCTCGGGGCGCGAGGAGGCACCGTGATCAGGAACCCGTCACGCGTGTAAGAAGCGCCGCACGGGCGCAGCGCTCGCCACTCCGCCCTTCCCCGGTTTCATCAACGATTTCTCGATGTGTGCGCCTTGGCCACACCAGCCTTGGCCGGCACCCTGTTTGCCTCGACCGTTGCTGACGACAGTGATGTCAGACGCGCGCGGGTGAGCCCTGCGGCCTGAAACGTCTTCGAACCAACGACAGGGAGTGCCGGTTGATGAGAGTGCTGCTGGTGTGTCTCGGGGTATGCGTCGCGGTCACGTCCGTGGCGGAGGGGCAGGACGACGTGGCCGCGCGGGTCCGGACGGCGGACCGCGTGGTCGTGGCGACGGTGTCGGATGTCGCGTCCCGGTTCGACGTGAACCAGTTCGGCGATCGGCTGATCGTGTCCGACATCACGCTCAGCGTGGACGAGGCGATGAAGGGGTCCTTTGCCCCCGTCCTCTCGATGACGGTCGAGGGCGGGACGGTGGGCGACCTCACCCTCCAGGTCTCCGACATGCCGATGGTGCGTCGTGGCGAGCGCCTGGTGCTCTTCCTGCGGGAGCGCGGCGCCGGGCGGCACGAACCTGTCGGTCGCGGCGACGGCATCGAGCGGCTCGACCGGACGGGCCGCCTCGGCCGGATGGGCCTGTCGCTGGACGAACTGCGCACCCGCGCGCGCGGGTGCGCAGTTCGTCC
>JABFRY010000100.1 GCA_013140955.1 Acidobacteriota bacterium | reverse complement strand
CCTTCACGTCGGCGCCCTCGCCGTGCGCGATGCTCTTCAGCACCCCCGCACGCTCGGCGGCAACCTCGAGGTCGATCTTCTCGGTCTCGAGCTCCACCAGCGGCTCGCCGACCTCGACCCTGTCTCCCTCTTTTTTCAGCCAGCGCGCCACGCGCGCCTCGACGATCGACTCGCCCAGCTCGGGCACCAGAATGTTGGACATGACTTCGGGACTCAGCTCCGGACGGACTTCGAGAGGACCATCGAGCCGTCCACGACGTGACTCTCGAGGTCGAAGGCCTGTTCAATCAGCGCCTTCTGGTTAAGCTGATGCCACGCGGCCGAACCCTCCGACGGGCTCGAACTGCGCGCGCGGCCCAGATAGCGAAGCGGGCAGCGCCCCTGCACGAGGTCTTCGAGATGGGGCCGCAGGAATTCCCACGCACCCATGTTCTCAGGCTCCTCCTGGAGCCAGACCACGTCCTTGAGCGCCGGGTAGCCGGCCAGGACGCCCTTCAGCGTCTGCATCGGTACGGGGTACAGCTGCTCGAGCCTGCAGATGGCCACGCCTTTCGCAGCCTCGCGCAGCGGGCTCGTGAGGACGTCCACGGCCACCTTGCCGCTGCAGATCACGAGGCGCTTGATGCTTTTGGCGCGCTTGCGCGCGTCGTCGTCGTCGATGACGGGACGGAAGCGTCCCTCCGCGAGCTCGCGCGGCGCCGATGCCGTAGCCGCGTGACGAAGCAGGCTCTTGGGCGACAGGACAAACAGGGGCAGCGGATCCTTCTCGAGCAGCGCGGCCTGTCGTCGCAGCACGTGGAAGTACTGGGCCGCCGTACTGCAGTTCACCAGGCGAAGGTTGATGTCGGCGGCCGCCTGGAGGAAGCGCTCCGGTCTGGCGCTCGAGTGATCCGGACCCTGCCCCTCGTAGCCGTGCGGCAGCAGGAAGACGAGGGACGGCTTGAGGCCCCACTTCGCCCGGCCCGAGGTGACGAACTCGTCGAGCATCACCTGGGCGCCATTGATGAAGTCGCCGTACTGTCCTTCCCAGATCACGAGCCGCGTCGGCTCCTGGACGCTGTACCCGAACTCGAAGCCGATCGCCGCGTTCTCCGACAGGGCGCTGTTGTGGATCTCGAAGGAGGCCTTGGCCTGCTTCAGCTTGCAGAGCGGTGCGTGCTCGGCGCCGGTGGCGGGATCGTGGAGTACGGCGTGCCGGTGGCTGAAGGTGCCACGCTCGACGTCCTCGCCGGTGAACCGGATCGCCGTACCGTCCGCGAGGATGGTCGCGAGTGCGAGCTCCTCGGCAGTGGCCCAGTCGATCGATCGCTCGTTGGGGTCGTCGAACACGTGCGCACGCCGCTCCCGACCGCGTTCGAGCTTCCTGTGGACGGCGAATCCCTCGGGCAGCTCCAGGAGCGACGCGTTGAACTCCTTGAGACGCTCCACGGGGACGCCGGTTTCGACCGTGGCCGCCATGCCCGCGGGTGCGGCCTCGGGAATGGGTGGGATGTAGTCCTGATCCGGCTTGAGCGATTCGAAGACCTTCTCGAGCGCGGTGAAGTGCTTCGTGACCAGGGCGTCCGGCGCGTCGGCGGGCAGCTTGCCCTGTTCGACGAGCGACTTCGCCCACAGCTCGCGGACGGTTGGGTGCTCCGCCACCTTCTTGTAGAGCAGCGGCTGGGTGAACGACGGCTCATCGCCCTCGTTGTGACCGTGCCGGCGGTAGCCCACGAGATCGAGGATCACGTCCTTGCGGAACCGCGCGCGGTACTCCCAGGCGATACGTGCGGCCTCGAGGCACGCGACCGGGTCGTCGGCATTGACGTGCAGAATGGGGATCTTGAAGCCGCGGGCCATGCCGCTCGCGTAGCTCGTCCCGTACGACTCGACCGGGGTAGCGGTGAAACCGAGCTGATTGTTCGCGATGATGTGAATCGTGCCGCCGGTGTCGTACCCCGCCAGCCGGGCGAGGTTGAGGGTCTCGGCCACGATGCCCTGGCCGGGAAACGCCGCGTCGCCGTGAATCAGGATGGGCAGCGTGATGGCGCCGTCGAACACGGGAGCCCCGGGCTCGTCGGTCTTGGTGCCGGCGGCCCTGGCCATGCCGACGACGACCGGGTTCACCGCTTCGAGGTGGCTCGGATTGGGCGCCATCGACACGAACATCCGGCCCCGGCTCTCGGTGCGCGCCCCGGCGTGGTACTTCACGTCCCCCATCCAGCCGAGGTCGATGCGCCAGGTGCGTGTATCGACCGGATCCTTGAACTCCGCCAGAATCTGCGAATACGGCTTCTGGAGCACGTGGGCGAGGACGTTGAGGCGACCACGGTGGGCCATGCCGATGAGCGTGTTGCGAATGCCGTTGTCGCCTGCGCCCCGGATGATCTCGTCGAGCACCGGGATGAGGAGATCCAGTCCTTCGACCGAAAAGCGGGTCTTGCCGGGGAACGTGCGGTGGAGAAAGCGCTCGAAGACCTCGACCTGGGTCAGGCGCTCCAGGAGCACCGACACGTTCTCGAAGTCGACCGCCGGCAGGAACCGCCCGGACTCGGCGGCATGCTGGAGCCACTCCCGCTCTTCGGGCACGAACACGTGCGCGCAATCGAAGCCTGTGGTACCGCAGTACACTCTCCGAAGCTTCTCGATCGCCTCGTACGCGTTGGCCGAGGTCTGGGCCACCGGCCCCCCGACCAGGCTCGCCGGCAGCTTCTTCAGGTCGTCGTTGCTGATCTGGTGCGCGGCGGGGTAGAGCGACGGGTCGTCGAAGGGCGCAGAGCCCAGGGGATCGATGGTGGCCGCGAGGTGGCCGAATCGCCTCAGCGAATCGGCAAGGTTCGCCGCGCCGACGATGGCCTGGATGCTCGCGGGTGACGCGTGTGCCGAGGCGGGCGGAGTCGCTTCCGTCTCGTCAGGTTGCCACGTCTGGAAGAATGCACGCGTTGGGGCATCGACCGAATCAGGGTTCTGGCGGTAGCGCTCGTAGAGCTCCAGAACGTATCCGGCGTTCACTCCCTGAAACTGACCCGTTGTCATAACCTTTCTATCGTAACTCAGGCCGCCCGCCCAAGGTCCGGACTTCACGATTCGACACCCCACCCGCGGCGCCAGGCGCCAAAAAGTCATGGTGCGACTGCTCGGAATTGACATCGACGGGACGCTGCTGGACAGACACGGCTCCCTGCCGCCCGACAACGCCGAGGCCATCCGCGAGGCCGTGGACGCCGGCATTCACGTCGTCCTCGTGACCGGGCGCAGCTACCCGTTTGCCCGGCCCGTCGCCGAGCTCCTGCCGGCCCCGGTCACGCTCATCGTGAGCAATGGCGCCATTGAACGGCGGGTGGACGGGGAGACCCTGGCCAGCCGGCTGCTCGCCCGAGAGGTGGCGCATCGCGTGCTCGACGCGCTGCGCGACGTCCGCGATGCTGCTGCGCTCATCTTCGACCGGGACGCCGCGGGCCAGATCGTCTTCGAGACGATGGACTGGGAGCATCCAGACCGGCGGGGTTATTGGGATCGCAATCGCCCGTTGATCGCCCGCGCGACCCCGCTCGAGGAAGCCCTCACCGAGGACCCGATTCAGGTGATGTTCAACGGAACGGTGGACGTGATGCGGGTGGTCGCCGGGCGGGTGCGTGAGCTGGCGTGCGCGTGCGCCGTCTCGCTCACCGAGTACGAGAGCCGCGACTTCTCGCTGGTGGACGTCACCGCCCCATCGGCGACGAAGGGGCGCGCGCTGGCCTGGCGTGCGGAGCAGATGGGCCTGACCCGGGACCAGGTGATGGCGATTGGTGACAACGCCAACGACCTGGGCATGCTGGAGTTCGCCGGGGTTCCCGTCGTCATGGGCAATGCGATCGACGCGCTTCGCGGGCGCGGGTGGCATGAGACGCGGCACCAGGACGACGCCGGTGTCGCGCACGCCATCCGCGAGTTCGCCCTCGGGAGCACCCGCCGCCCGGCCTAGCTAGGCGTGCGGCGCGCGGGCCGGCGGGCGAAGTCGCGCGATCGTGGCGCCCAGGTGGCTTTCGGGAGCATCCCAGTGCGTCTCGACCAGCGGATGCCCGGCGAGCACACGATGCACCGCGCTGCGCTGGATGCCCTGGCCGCGGCCGTGAATGAGCCTGACCTCCTGCAGCCCGTTCTCGTACGCCGCCCGGACATACTCTTCCACGACCGACGGGATATCCCGCGGGGCGAACGTATGCAGGTCGATCGTGCCGTCGATGGGAATCCGGTGCGCCATCGTCGTCGCCGCCGGTGGATGGTTCAGGCGACGGGATACTTCGCCGTGACCGACGTCGTGATCCCTCCACGAGCCGAGAAATCGCCGACGACGGTCATCGTGGTCGGGCGGCACGCCTCCACCAGGTCGTCCAGGATCTGGTTCGTGGCCGCCTCGTAGAAGATGCCCCTGTTCCGGAACCCGAGCAGGTAGTACTTGAGCGACTTGAGCTCGATACACCGTTCATCGGGGACATAGCTGATGCGTATCTGTCCGAAGTCGGGGAGGCCGGTCATCGGACACACCGAGGTGAACTCGGGGCAGGCAATGGCAATCTCGAAGGGTCGGCCCGGCCGCGGATTGGGAAAGGTCTCGAGCGTCACAGGTGTGGACATCGGACCGCGATTCTAGCATTTTGCTCGAAAAACGCGGGGTTTCGGGGTTCGACTCAATTGACAGGCCAGCGTACGCGCGCTAGCATGATTCGGTTTCCGAGGAAATTCCCGCTGCAGTCTCGACGCGCGACTGCGAGGCGGTCGGCAATCGGCGCGCACAGATCTGGGGGATGTGATGGCAGAGGCCCGGAGAATGGGCAAGTCAGAGCTCTTCTCGCATTTTGCTGAGCGCTTCGAGGTGAAGCGGACGCAGGCGAGGGAGTTCTTCGACGAGCTGACAATGCTCGCGGAGAAGGAACTGAAGCGATCGGGCGAGTTTTCGCTGCCCGGCATGGTCAAGCTGGTCGTCCAGAAGCGGAAGGCCCGCATGGGCCGCAATCCGGCCACGGGCGAGGCCATCAAGATTCCGGCGAAGACGGTGGTCAAGGCGCGCATCGCCAAGCAGCTCAAGGACACGGTGCTGCCGAAGAAGTAGCGACCGGGTGCAGCCGGACGGCTCACCCTGAAGGGTGCGCACGGCTGGCACGGAACATCCCCACATGGACCCGGCGGTTCGAACCGCCGGGTTTTTTGTTGGGCCGGCGCCTGTCGGTCAGCGGTGGGCCAGCTGCTCGCTGGCCTCGTCGCTGCCGACGCCGGCCGGAATGGCGCGCACGAGGTGCACGGTGAAGGTCGTGCCCTGTCCCAGCACGCTCCTCACCTCGATCCGTCCTCCCAGTTGGTCCACAACCGTCCTGGCAATGGCGAGCCCCAGCCCGAGGCCGCGTCGCTTGGTGGTGACGAAGTCGTCGAACACCGAGGGCAGACGTTCCGCCGGAATGCCCGACCCGGTGTCGGTGACCTCGATCGCGGCTTCCCGTCCCTCCGCCCGCGTGAGCACGGTGACCGTGCCCTCCACCTGCGTGGCCTCTACCGCATTGATGATCAGGTTCCTGCACGCACGGTTCAGCGAGAAGAGATCGCCGTCCACCGTGAGAGGAAGCGGTGACAGACGGACGTGGAGCGCCACGCCGGCCTCCTGGGCCTCCGGGCGAATGGATTCGACGAGATCGAGCACGGCCTGATTCACGTCGATCGGGTGTCGCTCGACCGGAAGGGGCTTGGCGACGTGACGCAGGTCCTGCATCACCCGCTGGACCTCCGCAAGCTCACGCTCGACGGTCCGGCGAAACGAGTCCCGATACTCGGGGTCGTCGTACAGCCGGACGATGAGCTTGCAGGAGTTGCCGATGTTCTGGATCGGGTGAGCCAGGTCGTGCACCAGTCCCACGGCCATCCGGCCGAGCATGGCCTGCCGCTCCTTGCGCCGGACGTCTTCCTGCAGGTCGCCCAGGCGCCCGGCCATCTGGTTGAACCCGGCTTCGAGCTGTCCGAGCTCGTCGCTGGACGTCACCCGGACGCGCGCGTTGAGGCGGCCATCCGCCACCGCCTTGAGGGCGCTTGTGAGGGCCAGGATCGGATCGATGAACCGACGTCCCGCGACATAGCCGATCGACAGCATCGTGACGAGCGCGCCAAGGATGGCGACGCCGATCTGATTGCGCAGGCGGAGCGGGATGACGAAGGCCTCCGCCGTGGGCTGCTCCACGAGGACGAGCCAACCGAGCGCCGGGACGCGCGACGCGACCCCGACCAGTTCACCGCGATGGTCCCGGTACGTGAGCGCAGCCGTCGTGGTCTGGGTGCTCGCCGCCAGCTGGACGAACAGCGGATGGGTATCCGCGCCCTCTCCGCGCGCCACCCGCTGGCGCTCGGCCGGGTCGCCGTGCGCCAGGTACTGCCCGCTTCCCGTCACGACCGATGCGAAGCCGGACCTGCCCACCCGGAGCCGGTCGACCATCAGCCACAGGTCTTCGAGGTTCAGGCGCGCGACCAGCCATCCGCTGTCTTCAGGATCCCCGATGGGGACGGCGAGCACCGAAGTCGGCAGCAGGTCGTCGTCGAGGACGAAGGGCGCCATCGTGACCCCTCCCACGGGCACGCCATCGTCCGGCACCGAGACGGTGGCATCGCCGATTCGGCTCGTCGCAAGGGTTTTTCCCTGCGGGTCGATGAGGGAGAGTTCGGCGAACTCATCGAAATCGAGCGAGTAGTTCTTCAGGATCCGGTCCTGCTGCCAGGGTTCGAGTCCGGTGGCGGACAGGTCTGCTGCCACCGCGCGCAGCAACCGCACGCTGCCGCTGAAGTACTGATCGATCTGCTCCGCCGCACGGATGGCGACGTTCAGGTTGCCCTCGATGACAGCCTGCTCCGCACCTGCGCCCACCGAGAGGATGGATACGGCGCCGAACGCGAGCAGGGGCAGGACGGCCGCGGCACCCATCAGGAGCGCGAACCGGATGGAGATGTTATTCACGGCCGTTGCGACCCGTCCCTTCAGCCGAGAGCGTCCACTTCCACATGCTGTACAGGGGATCGCGCCCCCGGTCGGCACTCACGTTGAAGCGTCGGTTGACCAGGCGGGTGCGACGTTCCCATCCGAGGAAGATCGCTGGAGGATCCTGCCTGAAGGCGCGCTGCAGTCCCGAGACGGAGGCGCGAAACGTCTGCTCGTCCACCGGGCTGCGCAGCCCCGCATAGAGACGCTCCACGTCGTCGTTGGCATAGCCGAAGACGTTCAACCCGCCAGCGCGATTCGGCGCGCGCCAGAAGAGCATTGGCCGCCCGATGGTGGGTCCGCTGATGACCGAGAGCACCACCGCCTCGAATCGCCGCTCCTGCACCCGTCCACTGAACTCGGCCACCGGTACCGACTCGAGCTGCATGTTGATGTCGAGGGCGAAGAGATCCCGTTGGACCTCGAGCGCGAGTCGCTCGGCGGACTCGATGCCCGCGGGCACGAGGGCAGTGAACGTGAAGCGGCTCCTGCGGCGGCCTGTCGCGCCGGCCGCAGCGGGCACCGGCAGGCCCACCCGGTCGAGGAGCTGGCGAGCGGTCGGGAGGTCCAGGTGGAACGGTTCGAGCGTCGCATCGTGCGCCCAGAGTTCAGGCCAGACCGGGTCGGAGGCCAGCTGCGAGGTGTCCTCGAGGACGCGTCGCACCAGGCGGTCCCGGTCGATCGCCAGATTGAGGGCCCGCCGGACCTCGGTCCTGTCGAGGGGCGGGACGTCGTTGTTGAGTGCGACCATGTACAGGTAGGGCGCAAGCGCCGTGAGGCGTTGCACGCTCGCATTCTCGGCAAAGCGCAGGCCGTGGGGTTCGACGTCCACCACGTCGAGTTCACCGCGCAGCAGGCTCGCCCAGGCGGTCCGCATGGTGGAGAACGGGCGGATGATGAGGCGTTCGATCGCCGGGCGACCCGCGTGGTACTGCTCGTGTCGTTCCAGCACGACGTCGCCGGACGCACCAGGGCGGGCGCGGTAGGGGCCCGTGCCTGTCCCCGTGCCCGGCTTGCCTATCGGCACGTCGAGTTCCTCGGGCAGAAGCCGGTTGGGCGAGGCGAGCGAGATGACGATCTCACCCCCGTCCCCGGCGTCGATCGCGGTCACGTCCCCGAGGCCCGGGTACAGCAGCCTCAGGCCCGGGTCGTCCCGCGCATCGGACAGGGCGACGGCGACGCCCTCGGCCGTGAGAGGCGTGCCGTCGTGGTACGTGACGTCGTTGCGAACGCGCACGCGGAGACGTCGTCCGTCGCTGTCCCAGGCCCAGCTCTCCGCCAGCTGGGGGAGGGCTCGCCCGTCGCGGCCCAGCACCGTCAGGCCCTCGTGCTCGAAGGCCTGGACGATTTGCCGCGTGCCGACGTTGTCGCCCTCGGCGGTGCCCTCCGGCGCGCCCACGACCAGGGTGACCGGTGAGGGGGGCGTCATCGCGGGCCCGGACGTCTCTTGCGGCGGGGTGCAGGAGGCCGATACGGCGGCGTACAAGAAAACAGCGCCGCACAGAGAGAGACGCCCTGCGCGGCGCTGGAGACAATGGCTCAGAGGACTGGCCACAATGGGCCAGCCGGCGGCTACTTCGTGGGGCTGCCTTCTTCCGTGAGCCACGGACAAAAGTTCTGGGGCTTGCGGGTGCTGGACGCGCTCTTGACGACAGTGATCTTCATGATTCTACTCCTCAGGGTTTGTTAGCGGACGACTTCTGCTGCAACGGACGCAACAGCTTTCTGGGCCAGGCTGACGACGCCGGCCTCGAAACTCTTCTTGTGGCAGCTTGCGGCGTGCCGGTCTCCGAGCTCACTGTGGGCGGCCACCGAACACCCGCCGCCGCACACGGGCATGAAGGCGCAGTCTCCACACTCGCTCTTCCTCGGCGTCAGGGCCTGGAACCGCTCGAGCGCGGCGCGCCGCGTGCCGTTCGACAGGCCGTTGATGTGACCGGTGGATTCGTCGGTGGTGGCGGTGAAGCCGGGGCAGATGTAGAGGTCGCCCTTCGGCCCGATCGTGTGGGCGTGCTGGCGATGGATCTCGCACGGGCCCATGTGGACACCGTCGATGGTCGGGAAGCCGCGCCGGCGGGTCTCGTCGCGCAGGTACGCCATCTTCTCGTCGACGAAGTGACAGTTGTCGCAGGCGCTCCCGGCGGAGTTGCTGCCGGCCCCCGCTCCGCTCATGCAGGTGCCGCCCAGCGTCTGGCCCGTTGCGCTGACGGCTGTGAGCGGAATGAGGCCCTTGGGCGCCGCCGGCTTCGTGTTGATGATTGGCTTGAAGTTGATCTTGACGATCTTGTCGGCGAAGTCCTGCTCACGCAGATAGTCGAGGAAGGCCGGGTAGCTGTCGACGGAAGACTCGTCGAAGTTGCCCCCAATCGTCACCTCTACCATGTCCGCCACGCGCCTGACGTTCTCGAGGATCTTGTCGAACGTGCCCTGGCGGCCGCGCAGGGGCCGCATCCGGTTGTGGGTGTCCCGGTCACCGTCGATCGTCACCTTGACCCCGAACAGACCGTACGGCGTCAGCCGTGACACGACCTCAGGGGTGAGGAGGACACCGTTGGTGATGATGCTGACAAGCTGCCTGACCCCGCGGGCTTCGCAGAGCGCATGGCACTGTTCGGCGAGGAAGTAGCACACCGGCAGGTTCAGGAGCGGCTCGCCACCGAACAGCGTCAGGAAGAAGCGCTCCGGGCGTACCTCGTCCAGGCGCTGCTCGACCCACGCCACCAGCTCGCGAGCCGTGTCCAGGGACATCTTCTCGGCGTGCTTGTTGTAGTCGCCGTGGTCGCCCTGGAAGCAGTAGTCGCAGGCGAAGTTGCACTGCAGCGTGGTCATGACCGTCACCCGCAGCTGGTCGTTGTCGTGCTGCAGGTTGTGGAAGTACTCATCGAGCGAGCGTTCCTCCGCCGTCCGATCCGGCACCAGAAAGCCGTTCGAGGTGAGGGTTTCGAGGGTCTCGCGCTCCTCTGAGGTGAAAGCACTCTGCCCCTGCCCGGCACGCTCCAGCAGCTGGGGCACGTCCGGGGACACGAGCAGCTGCGCATCGGTCAGCGTGTTCATCAGGAACACTTCGCGTCCGTCGCCGACGGGAACCTGCACGTTGAAGATTGAGGGCTGCATGGTCGTGTGGCGTCCTCGGGTTCACCCGCGCACGCCAGTGGCGCCGTGCGGGAACCCCATGGTCGGGATTTCGGTGACGACTGCCCTTGGGTGAGCAACCACCGTGCCCGCGTGCAACGGAGTGCGCGCGCCGCGGATACGCCGATTTGCAGGAGAAAAACCGAGGTTTTCGGGCGTGGGGCCGTGCGCTGGTCTTGCCCTCGCAGGCCAGCGCGTGGGGTCGCGACACTGCGGACGCCGCAGCATGGGCGGAGCAACGTCCATCGGTACAGGGCGTTGCGGGCGAGCGGCCAGTATCCTGGCCGGCCGGTCAGATTTCTGGCCGGCGTAGGAGGGTCAGGTTCTGAACTTCCGCGCGATGTCCCGGATGTCGAGGCGATCGAGTTTGAACTTCAGCGTGCTGAGGGGAATCCCGAGATATCTGGCCGTTCCCGTGACGTTCCAGTTCGACTTCTCGAGGGCGCGCAGGATGAAGTTCCGCTCGAACGTGATGAGCGCCTGTTCGAGGAGGTTCTCGCTGGGCTGATCCACGGTGCCGATGTTGGCGACGTGGAGCTCGTAGGGCAGGTCTTCGTCGGAGATCCAGTCCTTGCTCGACACCGCGACGAGACGTTCGACGAGGTTCTCCAGTTCGCGGATGTTGCCCGGCCACCAGTAGGCGCCGAGAATCTTGAGGGTCGACTCTGCGATGCCCTGGACGTTCTTCCGGAACTTGAGGTTGTACCGCCGAAGGAAGAAGCGGGCCAGCCCCGGGAGATCCTCGATTCTGTCGCGGAGCGCGGGCATGCGGATGGGGATGACGTTGAGTCGGTAGTACAGGTCCTCCCGGAACGTGCCCCCCTTCACGGCCTTCTCGAGGTCCACGTTGGTGGCCGCCACGAGCCTGAAGCTTGTCTTGATGGGCCGGTTTCCTCCCACCCGCTCGATCTCCCCCTCCTGGATGGCACGAAGGAGCTTGGCCTGCAGCTCGAATCGGAGGTCGCCGATCTCGTCCAGGAAGAGCGTTCCGCCTGCGGCCAGCTCGAACTTCCCGATCTGCTGCCGGATGGCCCCGGTGAACGCGCCCTTCTCGTGGCCGAAGAGCGTGCTCTCGACCAGCTCCCTCGGGATCGCGGCAAGGTTGACCGCGACGAACGGCTTCTCCGGGTGCTCCGACTCGCGGTGGAGCAGACGGGCCAGCAGCTCCTTTCCCGTTCCGCTCTCGCCGAGGATCAGCACGGTGGCCGGCAGCGGCGCCACCTTGTGCACCATGCTGACGATCTCGTTTGTCGCCCGGCTCGGACCGACCACGAACTCGCGGTCGGTGTGCTCGGCCACTTCCTCGCTGAGGCGCAGCACGTGGCGGCTGAGATCCTGCCGCTCGCTGGCGTTGGCCATCACCGTCCGGACCGTCTCCGGGTCGAAGCTGCGGGGGATGTAGTGGTAGGCCCCGTGGCGCATGGCCTCGACGGCGGAATCCAGGTCGCTGATGGCCGAGACGACCACGACCTCCACGTACGGGTAGTTCTCCTTGACGATCCGGAGGACGTCCAGCCCGGCGATGCCCGGCAGCTGGAGATCGAGCACCACCAGGTCGACATCCTCGCGTTCCATGAGGAGCACGCCCGCCTCGCCGGTGGACGCTCTCAGGACACGATAGTCGCCCTTGAGGACGGAGGTCAGCGCGTCCCGTGTCCGCTCGTCCTCCACGATGACGAGGGCGGTCTTGCGGCGTTCGGGCATGTCGGCTCGGGAGTATAGCGCGCTCCTTGACACTTCCGAATTGCGTTCGCTAAGGTACCCGCTGCGACGGCTTCGTTCATGTCATGGCCTTCCTCTGGATTGTCACCATCACCGCGCTACTCGCCGCCGTCGCGGCGTGGTCCCGCGTGCGCGCCTGCAACAGGAACATCGAGCAGCTTTCGAGGCGGTACTGGGAACTCAAGTACCAGCAGGCCGAACTGAGGGCTCGCCTGGATCGCATGCCGGGCGGCGCCGCGCCTGCCACGGCGAGTGAGCCGGCCCGCCCCGGGGATGCCCGCCAGGCCTTCGTGCCCATTTCCTCGTTGAAGCGGTGAGGCGTCGCCCCTACCTCCCCAAGGAGTCAGTCGTTGGCAAAGTCGTATGACGTCGTGGTGATCGGTGCAGGTACCGGTGGTTATGTCGCCGCCATCAGGGCCTCCCAGCTCGGCAAGAAGGTCGCGGTGGTCGAGAAGCAGAAGGCCCTCGGTGGCACCTGCCTGATCTGGGGCTGCATCCCGACGAAGGCGCTGCTGGAGCACGCGCACGCGCTGAAGGTCGTGCAGGACGCCGATGAGTGGGGCATTCGGCTCCCCGAAGGCACGCCGGCCATCGACCTGGTCCGGGTGCAGGCGCGGAAGGACAAGGTGGTGACCGGCATCACCAAGGGCGTCGAGTTCCTGTTCAAGAAGAACAAGATCGACTGGATCAAGGGCACGGCGCGCCTGGCGGGTGGCGGCAAGGTGGAGCTGTTCGAGGGAGACGTCCAGACGCTCGAAGGGGCCGAAATCATCGTGGCCACCGGTTCCCAGCCCCGGAGCGTCCCCGGCATCGAGATCGACCACACGCGAATCATCACGAGCGACGAGGCCATTCACCTCAAGGAGGTGCCCAAGTCGCTCGTCATCATGGGAAGCGGGGCGGTCGGCGTGGAGTTCGCCTCGATCTTCCGGCGGTTCGGCAGCGAGGTCACCATCATCGAGCTGCTGCCGCGGCTGGTGCCCGTCGAGGACGAAGCCGTCTCGGCCGAACTCGAGAAGGCGTTCCGGAAGCAGGGCATCAAGTCGATGACCGGGACGAAGGTCACGCGGGCGGCGGCAGGGCCGAACGGCGTGGAGGTGGATGCCGAGTCCGCGGACGGCAAGACGCACACGCTCGTAGCCGATCTGCTGCTCGTCGCCACCGGGCGCGGGCCGGTCACGACGGGCCTTGGCGCCGAGGACGTCGGGATCGAGATGGAGCGCGGCTACATCAAGGTGGACGCGGCATACCGCACGTCGGTGCCCGGCATTTCGGCCGTGGGTGACGTGATCACCTTGGGTGGTCCCGGGCACCCGCAGCTCGCACACGTGGCATCCGCCGAGGGGTTGCTCGTGGCCGAGCGGCTGGCGGGCCATGAGACCCAGCCGATCAACTACGAACATGTCCCTGGCTGTACCTACTGCGATCCCGAGATCGGCAGCGTGGGCTTGACGGAGGCGGAGGCCCGGAGGCGCGGATACGACGTGCGCGTGGGCTCGTTCCCCTTCGGCGTGCTCGGGCGGGCCAAGATGGCCAACGAGACCACGGGCTTCGTCAAGATCGTGGCTGACGGGAAGTACGACGAGGTGCTGGGTGTGCACATGATCGGTCCGCGCTCGACCGAGCTCGTTGCGGAAGCCGTGCTGGCCCTCAGGCTCGAGTGCACCGTGGAGGAGCTCATTCGCACCATCCACGCGCACCCCACGTTCTCGGAGGCCGTCGCCGAGGCGGCGCACGCGGCCCACGGCGCGGCCATCCACATCTGAACGCCGCGGCGGCGAGGGCGCCAGCGTCCCGCCGTCCGCGCACGGGTTGCTCCGATGCCGACACCAGTCCTGATGCCCCAGATGGGGGAATCGATCGCCGAGGGGACGATCGTGCGGTGGCTCAAGAGGGTCGGAGAACCCGTGGACAGGGACGAGCCCCTCTTCGAGATCTCCACCGACAAGGTCGACGCCGAGATTCCCTCGCCGGCTGCCGGCGTCCTGTCCGAGATCCGGGTGGTGGAGGGCGAGACCGTCGCCGTTGACAGCGTCGTCGGCACCATCGGCGAGGCGGGGACCGTCGTCCAGCCGGAGGACCGTTCGCCCGTCACGCCGGCTCCCCTGCCCGACGCACCGAGGGACTCCGCGGGTGCGACCGGTGGAGCACTCCCAGCCCCTCCCGCAGAGGTCCACCAGGGCCACCGGCAACGCACGTCGCCGCTGGTGCGTCGCATTGCCCGGGAACATTCCCTGAACGTCGCGGAGGTCGAGGGCTCTGGCGCCGGGGGGCGCGTCACCAAGCGTGACATCCTGGCCCATCTCGAGGGCTTGCCCGCGTCGCGGACCTCCAAGGCCACGATGCCGACGGGGCCGGGCGGCGGCGTCGAGATCGAGCCCCTCTCGATCCTGCGCCGCAAGATCGCCGAGCACATGATCCTGAGCCGGCGGACCTCGGCACACGTCCACACTGTGTTCCAGGTCAACTTCGCCACCGTGGACGCCCTGCGTCGCGCGCACAAGGCCGACTACGAGCGCCGCGGCGTGAAGCTCACGTACATGGCGTTCATCACCAAGGCCGTCGTCGACGCCCTGCGCCGGTTTCCCCTGGTGAACGCCTCCCTCGACGGCGACCGCATCATCTACAAGCACGACGTCAACGTCGGCATCGCCGTGGCCATCGAGGGAGGACTCATCGTGCCTGTCGTGAAACGGGCGGATGCGATGAACCTGTTCGGCCTGAGCCGGGCCATCCGCGATGTCGCCGACCGCGCACGGGCCAGGCAGCTCAAGGCCGACGACGTCCAGGACGGCACGTTCACGATCACCAATCCGGGCCAGTTCGGGTCGCAGTTCGGCCTGCCGATCATCAACCAGCCGCAGCTGGCGATCCTCGGCGTGGGGACGGTGGAGAAGCGCCCCGTGGTGATCGACGACGCGATCGGGATCCGGCCGATGGGCTACCTGACCCTGGGCTTCGATCACCGCGTGATCGACGGCGCGCTCGCCGACGAGTTCATGGCATCGGTGAAGGCGTCGCTCGAGCACTTCGACCCGGAGCAGGTGTAGGCCGCGCCGGGGGCGCGCCTGGCGCGGGACGCCCATGCGATTTCTCGACGTCCGCCGGCTCGGCGTGGTGCCCTACGAGGCTGCGCTCGCCATGCAGCGCGAGCTGGTGGAAGCCCGCCGTTCCGGCCACGTGTCCGACGTGCTCCTGCTGCTCCAGCACCCTGCCGTCATCACCGTGGGTGTCCGCGGAGACGGAGGGCGCACGCACATCGTGGCCAGCGACGAGTCCCTCGCGGCCCGGGGCATCGAGGTGCACGAAACGGGGCGCGGCGGTGACGTGACGTACCACGGACCGGGCCAGCTCGTCGCGTACCCGGTGCTGGACCTCAACCCCGATCGTCGTGACGTGCACCGCTACGTCCGCGATCTCGAGGCCGTGATGATTGGCGTGTGCGGCGAATACGGGATACACGCGGCTCGTGTGGAAGGACTCACGGGAGCCTGGATCGGGGAACGGAAGATCGGGGCCATCGGCGTGCGCATCTCCCGGTGGATCACCAGCCATGGACTGGCCTTCAACGTGGCCACCGACCTCTCCGACTTCTCCCTGATCGTGCCGTGCGGGATCGCGGACCGGGGCGTGACGTCACTGCGCGAGGAGACGGGGCGTGACGTCCCGATGCCCGAGGTCGAGGACGCCCTGGTGCGTCATTTCTGCCGTGTCTTCGACCGTACGCCGCTGACCGACGGCTAGCGCCGGAGCGCGCCGCCATGGGCGGGGCCGCCAGGGCCGTCCGGGCTCAGGACGCCCGTGTCACCGCCGCTTCGTCCACGCCCCGGCCGCGCACCGACACCACCAGGACGCGGATGCTGCCCCAGGTGACGACATCGCCCTGCAGCGGCGGCCGGTTGAGCAGACAGAGCACCAGGCCGCTGATGGTCTGCACCTCGGGATGCTCCAGCACCAGGCCAAGTGCGTCGCCGGCTTCCTTGAGGCGCACGGTGCCCCTGACGAGAATCCGTTCGGGGCCATCCCGGACGATCGGCGCCCGTCCCCGGCCTTCTTCGATCTCGCCGACGACCTCCTCGAACAGATCCTCGATGGTCACCACCCCGGCAGTGCCTCCGAGCTCGTCCATCACGACGGCCATCTGGGCTCTCGAGCGCCGCATGGTCGCCAGGAGTTCATCGAGTCGCATCGTGCCCGGCACGTGCGGGAGCGGACGTGCCTCGTGCGACGTGACCGGGTCGCCGGCCACGAGGTGATGCATGAGATCGCGGATATGGATGCTCCCGACGATGCGGTCCATGTCCGTGGCGTATACGGGGTAGCGGGTATGCGGGCTCGACCGGACGATGGTGCGGACCTCTTCGTCGGTCGCCCCGGCCCGCACGCCGACGAGTCGTACGCGGGGCACCATCACCTGGGTGGCCGAGAGGTCGCCGAACTCGAACAGTTCCCGGAGAATCTGTCCGGCCTCGCCGCGCAGGAGCCCGCCTTCGTGGCTCTCCTGGACGATGAAGAGCAGTTCCTCGGTCGTGTGGTACCGGTCCGCGGTCGTCTCCTGTCGCGTCACCCCCAGCAGCGCGAGGATGCCGTTGCCGATCGCGTTCAGGCCCACCACGAGGGGCAGCCACACCGTCTCGATCACTTCGATCACGGGCGACACGTAGAGCGCCGTCCGGTCCGCCCTCTGAAGCGCCAGCGCCTTGGGCACCATCTCGCCCAGCACGATGTGCAGATAGGTGAGGATGGCCACCGCGACAACGCTCGCCACGACGTGAGACGCGATCCAGCGTCCGAGGTCCAGCGGCTCGAGCCAGACGCCGACCCAGTCGGCGAGGACGTGCTCGCCGTACATGCCGAGTCCCAGGCTCGCCACGGAGATGCCGATCTGGGTGGTGGCGATGTAGCGGTCCTGTCGTTGGGGACTGTCCAGGATGCGCGCGACGCGCTGCGCCAGGCGGCTTCCCTGGGCCGCCTGGCTCTCGATGCTCGATCGCGGGGCTCCGACGATGGCGAACTCGGCTGCCACGAAGAGCGCATTGGCGAGAATGAGCAGCACGATGATGGCAAGAGGAACCGCGATCGCAATCACGGCTGGTCCTCCAGCGGCCGGTCGCCGACGCGTACGGCCAGCACCGAGCGGGGGACGCGCTCGACGACGCGTTCCACCTCGAACGCCACGTCCCCGACCGTGATCGACTCTCCCGCCTCCGGCAGGTGCCCGAGTGCCGCCGTGACGAGGCCACCCACCGTCGTCGAGTCGGTGTCGAACCGCGCGGCGAGCAGCATCGCCGCGTCTTCCACGGACATGGTGCCCGGCAGCCGCATCCGGCCATCAGGCAGCACTTCCGCGGAGGGGTCGCCCTGCTTGAACTCGTCCCCCACGTCGCCGAGCAGCTCCGAGAGCACGTCTTCGAGCGTGAGCAGTCCGGCGGTGCCGCCGAATTCATCCACCACGAGCGCCTGATGCGATCGCCGCTCCCTCAGCTGGCGCAGGACCCGGTCGGCCGTCACGCTCTGGTGCAGGCTGGCGATCGGGCGCATGAGCGTGGCGAGGGTGACGGGAGGCTCGTTGCCGGCAAGCCAGCGGACGAGATCCTTCGTGTGCAGCATGCCGACGATGTTGTCGAGAGAATCCCGATAGACCGGGAGCCGTGAGTAGGGGCTGCGCGCCACCAGCTCGAGCACCTCGTCGAGGGGGGTATCCACCTCGATGGCCGAGATCCGGGTACGCGGCACCATCAGGTGCTTCGCCTGCCGGAGATTCAGCCGCAACGCCCGCTGCAGCCGCCGGTGCTCGTCAGGGGCCAGCAGGCCCCCGTCACGGCTCTCCGCGATGAGCAGCTCGATCTCGTCGGGCGAGTGGATGTGCCGGTGCCCCTGCTGGGAGACGCCCAGCAGCCGGAGCACCAGCAGGCCTGCACCGTTCAGCCAGCGGATGAACGGCCGGTAGAGCCAGAGCGAGGGCACCATCGGCACGAGCGTGTAGAGCGCCGTCTGCGTCGGGTACTGCAGGGCGAGGGATTTCGGGACCAGCTCACTGAGCACGACCTGCGCGACCGTGAGGCCGAGCAGGACCAGGGCGGCCGAGGCAGACTGCGCCGCAGCGCCCTGAAGGCGACCAAGGCCTTCGAGCAGCGGCACCAGGCGACCGGCGATGGCCGCCTGGGCGAACGCGCCAAGCACCAGGCTGGAGAGCGTGATGCCTATCTGGCAGGCTGCGATGTAGCGGTCGAGGGCCGCGGGGGATTCGAGCGACGGCAACAGCCACCGCGCCAGCGGATTGCCGTCTTCGGCCAGCTGCCGAATCCGGCTCCGGCGCACGCTGACGGCAGCGAACTCAGCCCCGACGTAGACGGCGTTGACCAGCAGGAGCGCAACAATGATGAGGATGGCCGCCAGGACCATTGGTGCCCATTAC
>JABFRY010000060.1 GCA_013140955.1 Acidobacteriota bacterium | reverse complement strand
TCCCGCACCCACCGCGCGGCCCGTCCGGCGCACCGATTCCTCGTTCACGTCGGCTTCCCACTGCGCCAGCAGCGGGCGCAGGCGCTGCGCCACGTCCTGCCGCTGGTTCGCCAGGTCGCGCCGCTCGCCCACGTCGGCCCGCACGTCGAACACGAACGTGTGGTTGCCGTCCACCAGCACCTTCCAGTCACCGCTGCGTACCGCGCGCTGCTGATGGCCGCCGGCATTGGTGCGCCAGAACAGCGTCCGCTCCGCCACGGGCGCCTGCCCGGTGAGGATGGGCAACAGGTTCATCCCCTCGAGCCCGGCGCTGGCCGGCACCGCCGCGCCGGCCGCAGCCAGCACCGTCGCGCTGAGGTCCATGGTGATTCCTACCTGCGGCGACACGGTGCCTGCGGGAATCCGTCCCGGGAAGCGCAGGATCGCGGGCACGCGGATGCCCCCTTCCCAGAGGGTCCACTTGCGGTTGAACAGGGGGGCATTGCTCGACAGCCACTCGCCGCCGTTGTCGTTGGTGAAGATCACCAGCGTGTTCGCCGCCAGGCCCAGGCGGTCCAGCGTGCCCAGGATGTCGCCGATGCCCTGGTCCGCCCGTTCGAGCATCGCCACGTAGTCGGCGCGCGTGCTCGTCTGGTCGTCGTGGGGCTGCAGGTGTCGCGCGTTCCCGATGGCCACGCTCGGCCGGTCCGGCACCTGGTACGGCCAGTGTCCGGCGTTGTAGGCCACCTCGACGAAGAAGGGACGGGCGGCGTTCTGCTCGATGAAGCGCGTGGTGCGCGCCGTGATCAGGTCGGTCATGTAGCCGTCCACGGTCACCGGCGCGTCGTTCTCGAACAGGTCGGGCCGGCCGTCGCCGCCCGTGTGCTGGTAGTAGTCGATGTACCCGCTCTTGAACCCGAAGAAATAGTCGAAGCCGTGTGCGTTCGGACTGAACTCCGGCTTGTAGCCGAGATGCCACTTGCCGAGCAGCGCTGTCGCGTAGCCGGTCGCCTGCAGCAGCCGCGGCACCGACTGCGCGGACGCGGGCAGGCCCTGCTCGGCCGCGGCGGAGTTGGCGTTGCCCAGCGCGGCCTCGAGCGCGTAGCGCTGCTGATAGCGGCCGGTGATCAGGCCAGCCCGCGTCGGACTGCAGAGCGGCCCGTTGGCGTAGAAGTCGGTGAGCCGCACGCCGGCCCGTGCGAGGCCGTCGATGTTCGGGGTCCTGATGTCGGGGGCCCCGTAGCTGCCGATGTCTCCGTAGCCCACGTCGTCGGTGATGATGAGCACGATATTCGGCCGGCCCGCCGCCGGCGCCTGCGCAGCGGCGGGCACGATGCCCACCGCCACGACAAGGGCGGCGAGCGCCGCGATGACACGACCGCGTCGAGCGGTACGTCTTCCAGTGGCACAGTGCACGGGCACCTCCGTCGGCACGTCAGAAGTCCAGCTGCAGGCTGATCTTCGCAAACCGCGCCTGCAGGATGGTCTGCGGACGCTGCCACGCGCCGAAGTTGTTGTTCTGGGTCAGCACGGTATCACTGTTGAACGCGTTGTAGAGATCGAGGCTGAGCACGCTCCGGGCGTTGCCCAGCCGCAGGATCTTGCCGAATCGCAAGTCCATCTGGTTGAGGCGCTCGCCGTAGCGCGAGCCCGGCTCGAGCAGGTTGACGGTGACGTTGGCGGCGTTGCCCGAGAGCGGCCGGCCGAGTGAGCGGGCCGCCACGGCGCTCGACGCCACGAAGTTGGCGGCGATGTGCGGGCCCGGGATGCTCTGGAACGTCCCCGAGATCTGCACGTCGATGCCGGGGATGGTGTACGACCCGAACGCCTTCATCTGCGTGCGCAGCGGCTCGCTCTGCCGGCACCACGCGTCCGACAGCCACACGTTGTTGTTGTTGTCCGCCAGGAGCTGGCCGCCGAGCAGCATCTCGGGCAGCGCCGCCACGATTTCGCAGTTGTCGGTCGTGCGGCGACCGGTGCTGAAGCCGCCCGAGAGCAGCACGCCCGGCTGGAGCCTGGCGCTCAGCATCACGTCCACGCCGTCCCAGCGCTCCGTCTGCTTGCCGTAGCGGTCCGAGAGCGTGTTGAACTGCAGCTGCTGGCCGAACTTGGACGGGTTCACGTTGTAGAGGCCGCCCACCGTGTAGCCGCCCCCGCCAGGCAGGCGCGGGTCGTTCGGCGCCACGATGCTGAACTCGTCGAAATCGGACGCCTCCACCGACAGGTTGTCGGTCACCTGGAAGTTGCCGAACCAGCGCCGGAAGTAGCCGATGTCGGCCGACACGCGCGGCACGAGCTCCCGCTGGACGCTCGCGGAGAACTCCCAGTTGTAGAAGCGGTTGCCCCAGCCGCCGAGCAGATCCGGGTCGAAGCTCGCGCCGGGATTGGTGCCACCGAAGTTCCGGTTCGCCATGGCACCGCACTCGCCGTTGGCGCCGGGCGCGGTGAGGTCGCAGTCGGGCACGAAGTTGCGGTTCGTGTCGTTCCAGGCGCGTGTCGTGTTCAGCACCAGCGTGCGGAACGGGCTGGGCGTGCCGGCCAGCGTATTCACGCCGAGGGCCTGCCCTTCGAGGTACTTGTTGAGGGTGACCTTCAGCGCCGTCTTCCCGTCGCCGAACACGTCGAAGGAGGCGCCCATCCGCGGCGTGATGTCCTTCCACCCCAGGTTGTCCTGCGCCGGGAAGGTGAGGTCGCGGCCGGGCACGAGCGGTCCGGGGCCGAGCGTGATTTCCGGGAACGACGTCTTGAAGTAGTCGAAGCGGACACCGCCGGTCAGGGTCAGGCGGTTCACGGTCCAGCGGTCCTGGACGAACAGGCCCAGGTCCGCGTTCTCGGTGGCGGCATCACGGTAGGGCACGGCCCACAGCGTGATCTGGTTGGGAATGCCGTTGTTGAAGCGATAGGACGTCGGCTGGAAGCGGTAGGCCCGGTCGAACAGGTGCCCCTGGGTGTTGTTGAAGCCGGCCTTGAAGGCATGCGAGCCCGTCACGTACGACACCGCCGCGCGGTAGAAGTAGTTCTCGTTCCAGGCCTTGTTGAAGTTGGGCACGGCCGAGCGGTAGTTGAGGCCCGACGACTGCTCGTTGACCGCAATCATCAAGGGATAGGCGGCGATGGCCGCCGGATCGCTCAGCGAGCCCGAGGGCTGCAGGTGCACCTCGCCCCAGCCCGTCGTGCGGTGCAGGCCCACGGCCTCGAGCAGCACGCGGTTGGTGACCGGCGAGTTCCACTCCCCCACGAGGATGCGCTGCGTCGGGAAGCGGCGGTCGCGACCCGCCTCGGGCGACGTGAGCGCGGCCACGCCGTTCGGGCATCGGCAGTAGGCCTGCTGGTCCCACTCGCCGGCGAACTTGTTCTTCGCGTTGGCCTGCCACGTCATCCGGATCTTGCCCTGCTGCCAGTCCCCGTCGGTCGAGAGCGCGGGGCGGCTGGTGTCGGGTTCGTAGGTCCACTTGGTCGGGTCCCACGCGTTCAGGTTGTGGTACATGCCCGCCGCGTAGGCCTGCGCACCGTTGTAGCGCGCGGTTGCGTAGTACCACAGCCGGTCCCGCAGGATGGGTCCGCCGAATCCCGGGGCCACGTCCCAGTTCTTCTTGATGGCGCCCGGCGCGGACAGCCCCGCCTCCTGCAGGCGCTCGGTGAAGTTGCTGCTCGTCAGGAAGTCTTCGTGGGCAAAGGCCGCGAAGAGCGTGCCCGACAGCTGGTTGCCGCCGTCCTTGGGAATGAAGTTGATGCGGACGCCGCCGGTGGCGAGCTCCGCGGACACGGCGTTGGTGTCGATGGTCACCTCGGCTGCGCCGCTCACGTTCGGCACCGTGCCGGCGAAACCGCCGCTGCCGGCCAGGCCCGACGTGCTCACGCCGTTCTGGGTGATGCGCTGGCTGGAGTTGCGGCTGCCGTGCACCGCCAGCTGTGCCATGGCATCGCCGGTGGCGCCGCCCACGTCGGCCACGTTGGACACGACGCCCGGTATCAGCACGCCCAGGCTGTAGTAGTTGCGGCCGGTGGGAATGGCGTTGATGGTGTCGCCGTTGAGGACCTGTTGCCGGGTCACCGCCTGCGTATCGACCAGCGCGGCCTCGCCGGTGACCGTGATCGTCTCCTCGAGCGCACCGACCCGCAGGTCGGCATCCACCACGAACGTGGCCGTGCCGGATACGACGACGCCGTCGCGCCGCACGGTGTTGAAGCCGGGCAGGGTGAAGGTGAGCACGTAGCTGCCGGGCCTCAGGTCCACGATGCGGTACTGTCCTCCCCCGCCGGTCGTCACCGCGCGCACGCGCTCGATGAGCGCCGCGCTCGTGGCCTCCACGGTCACGCCCGGCAGCACCGCGCCGGATGTGTCGCGGACCACGCCCGTGATCTCTGCCTGGGCCTCCGCCAGCGCCGGCGCCAGGCACACCAGCAGTGAGGCCAGCACCAGGGCGAACCCTGTCGTCATGCGTCGCATGCGATCACCTTTCTGCCTTGTCACCGTGCAGGACCTGACCCGTCCCGCTGCAGGGCCTGCTGCGGGGTCTGCCGCAGGCCTCCCCTCGCGAGCCAGTGCACTGCGGCACGCGGGGCGTCCCGCGCAGGGCGCACTCTACGGGGGCCGCACCCGCGGCGCAATTACCCGAAAGTGGTAGTTGCAGACATTTCGCTGACGCGTATAATCGCGTCCCCACGCGCGGATGGTGGCGATTGCGGAAGGCTCCACGATGTGTCGAGGCTTCACCCAGTTCGTCTGCGTGCTCTTGGTCTCCGTGCTCCCGGTGTCCGTGCTGCTCGCGACGGCGCCCCGCGCCCTGGCGCTCGAGCTCGACGGTGTCCTGTCCGGATTCACGCTCGCATCCTGGCGGGACCACGACGGCACCCGCCTCGGCCGTGTGTCGGCCATTGCCCAGGACACGGACGGCTACCTGTGGCTCGGCACCGGCATCGGCCTGCTGCGCTTCGACGGCCTGCACTTCGACGCACCCGACCGGTTCTCGGCGGCTCGACTCCCCTCGCTCGACGCCCGGGCGGTGCTGACCGCCTCCGACGGATCCATCTGGGTCGGGTTCGCGCGGGGCGGCGGCGCGCATCGCCTCGTCAACGGCGCGGTGGACACCGCCGCGTCGCTGGCCGTCGAGGGCACGGTGCACGCGGTGGCAGAAGACGCGATGGGCCGCATCTGGGCGGGACACGATCACGGGCTCTCGTACTTCGCGGGCGGACGGTGGCACGCGATCGGTCGGCGAGACGGTCTGCCCGCGGTTCGCGTGCTCAAGGTGATGGCGCTCCCCGACCAATCGCTCTGGGTAGGCACGGTTGCGGGCTTGTACGCGGTGTCCGGCCACCACCCGCGCGCCCGCGCCGTCTCCACGCCCGATGTGCCGGTGCGCGACCTCGTCGGCGACGGCAGCCACCTGCTGGTGACGCACCCGGAGCAGGGCTTCGTGCCGCTCGGTCTCGACACGGCCGCGCGCCGGACGTCCCGGCCCTCAGGCCGCGGGGCGGTGCTCATGCGCGACCGACGCGGACACTTGTGGGTCGGTCGCGCATGAGC
>JABFRY010000421.1 GCA_013140955.1 Acidobacteriota bacterium | reverse complement strand
GGCTCACGCCACACCGACTCCAGATGATCGAGCAGCGCGCGCTGCAGGGCCCAGACATCGGCGTCGGCGCCAAGGCCGCTGCGCCTGGCCAGGTGCAGCGCGTCCATCACCTCGCCGAACACATCGAGCTGGATCTGGCCGGCGGCGTCGTTGCCGATGCGGACCGGCGCCGCCCCTTCGTAGCCGGGCAGCCAGGGCAGCTCGAGTTCGGTCAGCCGCCGTTCGCCGGTGCAGCCGTACATGATCTGCAGATCGGCCGGGGCGCCGGCGACCGCGCGCAGCAGCCACGACCGCCACGCGGCGGCCTCCTCGGTGTAGCCCCCGCCCATCAACGCGTAGAGGGTGAAGGTGGCATCCCGCAGCCAGCAGTAGCGGTAGTCCCAGTTGCGTACACCACCGAGGCGTTCGGGCAGCGACGTGGTGGCCGCCGCCACGATGCCGCCAGACGGCGCGAAGGTGAGCGCCTTGAGCGTGACGAGCGAGCGGGTGACAGCGGCGCGCCAGGGGCCCTGGTAGCTGCAGCGGTCGGCCCACGCCTGCCACCAGCGGGTCGTCTCGTCGAGCGCACGCGCGGGATCGACCGGCCGGGGTGGCCGTTCGTGTGACGGGTGCCACACGAGCGAGAACGACCGCCGGTCGCCCGCGCGGAGGGTGAATGCGCTTCGCAGGACGGAGCCGTCGTGCTCGACCGGCACGTCGGCGTGGAGGGAGACGGCGTCGGGCCCCCCGATGGCATGCAGCACACCCTCGCCGTCCTGGATCCACGGCTCGATGTACGCGTAGTCGAACCGCACGGCCAGCTCCATCTGCATGTCCACCGACCCGCCCAGCCCTTCGACCACGCGGATGAGATCCGGCTCGTGCTCCCGGACGGGCATGAAGTCGGTGACGCGCACCGCGCCCCCGTCGGTGTCGAACTCGTGCTCGAGGACGAGCGAGTCGCCCCGGTATTGCCGGCGCGTGGCCGCGATGCCCGACGCGGGGCCGAGCCGCCACCGGCCGTGCGTCGGGTCGCCCAGAAGCGCGGAGAAGCACGCCCGCGAATCGAAGCGTGGCAGGCAGAGCCAGTCGATCGACCCATCGCGCCCTACGAGCGCAGCGGTCTGCAGGTCGCCGATCAGCCCGTAGTCCTCAATCCGCAGCGGCACCCACCGTCTCCCTCCGTGGCGCACGCACCGGCCTCGATCCCCGCACCAGCGCCGCGAGCCCACCCGTCAGGGCCACGGCAACCGCCGCGACCGCGGCGCGGTGCCGCGTGAGCCACAACTGCGCGCTGAAGCCGTGCGCACGCGCGCTGAAACGGCCTTCGACGCCGAAGTCCTGCTCCGCGTCCACCGGAGCCCACAGGTTGTGCGCACGCGCCGGGTCCTCGGGCTCGCTGGTCTGCTGCGCCTCGTAGCCGTGGCGGCTCAGATACCAGTCCGCCACGCCTGGGGCGATCTTGTTGCCCACGATCGCCTGCACGCTCGGCCAGCCCACCATCACCTCGCGGCGGTCCTGGCCGCTGGCCCACACGATGGCGGATGCCGCGACCTCGGGCGAGAAGATGGGCGGCACGGGCTGGGCGCGGCCGTGGAGCCGGCTCTTCACCCAGTCGAACTGCGGGGTATTGAGGGCCGGCAACTGCACCATCGTGAGTCGGACGCCGCTCTTGTCGTGCAGCAGCTCGCAGCGGAGCGAGTCGCAGAAGCCCTGCACCGCGTGCTTGGCGCCGCAGTACGCCGACTGGAGCGGGATGCCGCGATAGGCGAGCGCGGAGCCCACCTGCACGATGGCGCCGCGATTCCGGAGCCGCATGCGACGGAGGGCCGATAGCGTGCCGTGGACCACGCCCAGATAGGTGACCGCCGTCACGCGCGCGTACTCGTCGGCCGTCATCGAGGCCACCGGGGAGAACACGCTCGCCATCGCGTTGTTGACCCAGATGTCGATGGGGCCGAACGCCTCTTCGAGCGCCGTCGCCGCGGCCTCGACGTCGTCGGCGCTGGCCACATCGGCCTCGAGAACGAGGGCCTCGCCGCCAGCAGCCTCCACGTCGCGCCGCGCCGCGTCGAGCCCGGCACGACCGCGCGCCAGCAGGCCGATGCGCGCGCCCTTCCGGGCAAACGCGATACTGGTGGCGCGCCCGACACCCGCGGACGCACCGGTAATCATCACCGTCGGCCCGAGACCTGCGTGGCTCATGAGTCCTCCTCGCCTGATCCCCGCGGCCTGAGGATCGCCCGCGCAGGCGCGCCGTCTGCGGCAGTGCCCTCCGTGTGTGCGCCAGGCGCCGTCACGCCGGCGATACGCAGGGGCAGGCACACCAGCTCGTAGTGGCCGGGCGGCGCGCCGGACAGGTCGAGGCCCTCGATGATCCACACGCCGGCCTCGAGCAGCGCGCGGTGCGTGAGGGCCGGGTCGTCATCGGCTCCGGAGATCGACAGGTAGTCGATGCCCACGCACGAGGGCCGACGGTCTGCCAGCCAGGCGGCCGCGTCTGGCGTGAGATGGACGAAGTCGGCGCGGAACGGCTCGCGATACCAGGGACGGTCCGAATTGCGTGTGCGAATCAGGAGGCGTTCGCCACGTGCGATGTGCAGCGCCTCGAGCGATGCGACGTCCACGACGCGTGAATCGTGGATGTGCACTACGCGGGCGGGACCGGTGACGGCATCGATCGGCAGGTCGGCGATGCCGGCGCCACCGGCCACGAAGTGCGCGGGCGCGTCCACGTGCGTGCCGCTGTGGGCGCTCATGTCGAGACGCGAGACGTTGGCCCCGTCGCGGGAGAGCGACTGCACGCGATCGATGCGCACGGGCGGATCGCCGGGCCAGTGCGGCATGCCGCTCAGCAGCGGCACCGAGATGTCGATCCACTCGTGCGACGCGCGCGCGGACGCCAGCCCCATGGGCCGGCTTCCTGCAAGGCCCTCGCCGGTACGGCCCTTGCCACGGTCGAGGGTGCGACTCGACGCAGGGACGCAAGGAGAGAGACATGACCAGACGACTATCGGCCGCGCTCGTGTGCTTCGCTGTGGCGGGCGCGTTCGGCGTGCCCGCGGCGGTGGACGCGGCGCAGCCTGAGACACAGCAGCAGGCACAGCAGCAGGGTCAGCAGCAGACGCCGGATCCGCTGTCGCAACCCGACGACACGTGGATCAGCCTCGAAGGCATGGTCGAGGCCGTGGAGTCGAACGGATTCAGGCTCGACTACGGCGAAGGCACCGTGACGATTGAGATGCCCACCGGCATGGCGGAGCAGGAGGGTCTGGCCTCAGGCCAGGCGGTGATCGTCTCGGGGATGATCACCGACGACCTCGTCCGCATGACCGCCATCGAGGCCGAGAGCGTGTGGGTGGAACCGCTGGGCCGCTTCGTGTTCCAGACCGAGGATGCGCGCGAGGGTCGGGTGCCGATCACGGTGGTTCCCGGCCAGGTCGTGCGTGCGCGGGCGGTCGCGCAGGGCACGGTCACCGCGGTGGACGACGGGGTCTTCACGCTGAACACCGGCGACCAGGCCATTCGCGTCAACACGAGCGAGCTGTCCTACAACCCGCTCGACAACCAGGGCTACCAGCGCATCCGCGTTGGCGACAGGGTGCGCGTGACGGGCGCAGTGGCGTTCCAGAACCCCAACCGCGGGCGCGAGCTCTTCGCCAACCAGCTGTTCACGCTCGCCAGCGGTCCGATGAACTGAGCAGCCCTTGGCTCGAACGCCGATGGGCTGGCGCGACCTCAGGAACAGGCGGCGGTCCCGGCTCCTGAGGTGCAGTTCGTACAACGACCCTGCGGATCCTACACGCGCGTCGCGACGCGGTCCGTGTGCCGATATGTCGCGTGTTGGTGTCGGGGGCCAAGGGGCGAGCGATACGCTGATCGCGCGCGAGGACCCGGAGCCGGGTCTGCTCCTTGCACCCAGCCGCGTCGTGCAGTGGAAACAGGTTCACGAACAGGGAGGCCAGCGCACCTTCGTGGTGGTGCTGGCCGCGGGTGATGACGTCATGGGCTGCCTGCTGGCCTTCGCGCGCGAGCAGCGCCTGCGGGCGAGCAGCCTCACCGCCATCGGCGCACTGGAGCGCGTGACGGTGGCGTTCTTCGACTGGCAGACCAAGGCATATCAGCACATCCCTCTCGACGAACAGGTGGAGGTGCTCTCGCTCGTGGGCGACATCGGCGAGCACGACGGACAGGCCGCCGTGCACGCGCACATCGTGGTCGGTCGTCGTGACGGCACCACCAGGGGCGGCCACCTCGTCGAGGCGACGGCCAGGCCAACCCTCGAAGTGGTGATCGTGGACTCGCCGGCACATCTGTCCAGGCGCTTCGATCCCGGCACGGGGCTCAACCTGATCCGCTTTACGTGACTCGTCGGGAAGGGAGGCAACATGGCAGCGACGGCGGCGGACGTCCTCATCGACACCTTGATCGAGTGGGGCGTGGACGTGGTGTTCGGTCTTCCGGGCGACGGCATCAACGGCCTGATGGAGTCGCTCCGCACTCACCAGGACCGGATCCGGTTCATCCAGGTGCGGCACGAGGAAAGCGCCGCCTTCATGGCGTGTGGATACGCCAAGTACACCGGTCGCCTCGGCGTGTGCCTGGCCACATCGGGACCCGGCGGCCTGCACCTGCTCAACGGCCTCTACGACGCGAAGCTCGACGGGCAGCCCGTGCTCGCTATCACGGGCCACCACTTCCACGATCTCATCGACACCTTCGCGCAGCAGGACGTCAATCTCGACCGCGTGTTCAGCGATGTCGCGGTGTACAGCACGCGTGTGATGGGGCCGGCGCACGTCCGCAACGTCACCGAGCTGGCCTGCCGGGCGGCAGTCAGCCGAAAGGGCGTGGCGCACATCAACTTCCCGGTGGATCTGCAGGACGCCACCGTCGAGGACGGCCTGCGCTCACCCCGTAACGTGGAAGGCCACACCTCCGACGCGCGGGGCCGCGGCACCACGGTGCCGCCGGAGCACGAACTGCGGCGCGCCGCCGCGATCCTCAACGACTGCGAGCGCGTGGCCATCCTCGCCGGCCGAGGGGCCCTCGGCGCCACCGACGAACTCGAGGCCGCCGCAGACCTGCTGGGCGCGCCGATCGTGAAGGCCCTGCTCGGCAAGGCGGCCGTTCCCGACGACAGCCCGTTCACCACCGGGGGCATCGGTCTGCTCGGCACGCGCCCCTCGCAGGAGGCGTTCGAGCGGTGCGACGGCCTCCTCATCGTGGGCTCGTCGTTCCCGTACATCGAGTTCCTGCCCAAGCCCGGCCAGGCGCGCGGCGTCCAGATCGACCGCGACCCGTTGCGACTGGGCCTGCGCTACCCCGTGGAAGCGGGACTCGTGGGCGACGCGGCCGATTCGCTCCGGGCCCTGCTTCCGCACCTCGAGCCGAAATCCGACCGCGGCTTCCTCGAAGAGGCGCAAGCCGGCATGAAAGAGTGGCGTGCGCTGATGGAGGAGCGATCGTCGCGCATGGACATGCCGATGAAGCCGCAGGTGGTGGCCGCCGAACTCGGTCGCCGACTGCGCGACGACGCCATCGTGAGCTGCGACAGCGGCACGGTGGCCACCTGGTGGGCGCGGCACGTGCCGGTCCGCCGGGGCCAGATGCACTCGCTGTCGGGCACGCTCGCCACGATGGCACCGGGCCTGCCGTACGCGATTGCGGCGCAGGTGGCCTACCCGGATCGCCAGTGCGTGGCGTTCGTCGGCGACGGGGGCCTGTCGATGCTCATGGCCGAACTCGCCACGTGCGCGAAGTACCGCCTGCCGGTGAAGGTGATCGTCATCAAGAACAACACGCTCGGGCAGATCAAGTGGGAGCAGATGGTGTTCCTCGGCAATCCCGAGTACGGCTGCGAACTCGAGCCCATCGACTTCGCGGGCGTGGCCCGGGCGTGTGGCGTGGTCGCCTACTCGGTGGACGACCCCGCGCGGTGCGGCGGCGTCCTGGACCAGGCGTTCGCGACCGACGGGCCGGTGCTGGTCGAGGCGGTAGTGGATCCGTACGAACCCCCGCTGCCCCCGAAGATCACGTTCGATCAGGCGCGGAAGTTCGCCGAGTCGCTCGTGAAGGGCACACCCAACCGCCGGCAGATCATGACCACCATCCTGGGCGATCGCATCCGCGAGCTGGTCTAGCGGGCATCACGCGGCACCTGGAGGCCCCGGCCTCGCACGGGTGCGCGGCTCTCGCGACGGGGACTAGTACCGTGCGCCCCTGCGGGTCGCGCGGGCCCGCCGGCTTGGTCCGACTTGCGAGCGCCGCGACGGCGACAGTGTGGAAAACGGCGCGCAAGGGCAGGACCGAGGCATGGGTGACCGGGACCCATGCCGAGCATCGCTGACCACGACCCTGGAGTGCCGTTTTCCCGCGGCGTCGAGCGGAGGGCCGGGCCGGCGGGCCAGCGCGTCCCACCGGGGACACACCGTGCTCGGCCTACTTGAGCAGGCACCAGGTCGTCATGCACCGGGCGCCCTGCACGTTGGTCGTTTTGATCGGGTCGGCCAGCCGGCCGCCGAGCCGCTCCGTCCAGTGGAGCAGCACGGCGTCGCTCACCACGTAGCGGTCGGAGCCATCCGGCAGCCGCACCCGCCGGCCGGCGGCATCGGCAAAGCCGTCGAGCCCCGTCACCGACGCCAGGCGCGCGAAGAACAGCCCGCCGGGCGCCAGCACCCGCCACGCCTCGGTGACCATGCGCCCGAAGTGCGCCGTGTCATCGGCGAAGTGCAGCACGGCGCTGCTGATCACCACGTCGAACCGGGCGTCCTCCCACGGCAGCGCATCGGCCTCGCCCACCACGAAGTGGTCAGGCGACACCGGCGGCTCGACCTCGCGCGCCGCTGTCCGGAGGCGCTCGACGGACGCACGGCTCCGGTCGAGGCCATGACATTCGTAGCCCCGCCGGAGCAAGTAGTGGAGGTTGCGTCCGTCGCCACACCCGACGTCGAGCACCCGCCGGCGCGTGTCGAGGCGCCCGCGCGCGAGCTGGTCGAAGAGATAGATGTCGATCTCGCCGAACAGCGCCTCGATCTCGGCCCGCGGCTGCATGGGTGCGGAAGAATGCCCCGTCAGCGCAGTGTCGCGGCGACTGTGATCGTCGGCACGCTGGCCAGGGCCTTGGAGATGGGGCAGTTCTGCTTCGAGAAGGCCACCTTCTCGTTGAAGACATCGGCTGACGCCCCGGGCACTTCGGCCACGGTCATCAGCTCGATCTTCTCGATGGCGGGCCCGGCGCCCAGGTACACGGTGGCGGTGGTCTCGATGCGGGTGGGGGGGTGGCCGGCGCTCGTGAGCTGCGCCGCCAGGAACATCGAGAAGCAGCCGGCGTGCGCCGCTCCGACAAGCTCTTCCGGGTTGGTCCCGGTGGTGGCGCCTTCGAACCGCGAGACGAAGGTGAAGGGCGCCGCGAAGTGACCGGTGTCGCCCGTCATCGTGCCGGCGCCCTCCTTGAGGGTGCCCGTCCAGGTTGCGCGTGCTGTGGAAACGGCCATGTGGGAACTCACCTTTCCGCTAAGAGTGGCTGCCTGTGAGCGCGTGTGCCCCAGCAGGGTACACGCCCGCGCGAGCCACGGGAAGCCACGCCGGCACCCCCTGCATGGCCCTTGACGCGGCCACGCGGTGGGCGCAGACTCCCACACGTTTCGGTTTCGTTCCTCACCGGCGATCAGGAGGCACCATGCGCGCGATACTCGGCCTGGTCCTTGGAAGCATGCTGGCGGCGACCCCGGTGGTGCTCGGGCACCATTCCTTTGCCGCCACCTACGACGCCACGAAGTCGGTGGCGCTTGCCGGCACCATCACGCGGGTGGAGTTTCGCAATCCCCACATCTGGGTGTTCCTCGACGTCGAGGGCGACGGCGGCGTGGTGAACTGGGGCTGCGAGGGCGCCGCACCCAACCAGCTGTTTCGCCAGGGCTGGCGGCCCACCACGCTGAAGGTGGGCGACAAGATCACCATCGAGGGCTTCGCCGCCAGGAGCGGTCAGCCGATCTGCAACCTGCGCGTACTCACCGGACCCGACGGCAAGCGCGTGTTTGCCGGCCAGGCCAACGACGGCGCCCCGCCCACGCCTGGTCAGACAGGAGGTCAGCGATGAACGCACGGGGCATCTGGACGATCCTCGCCACCGCGACCGCGGTGCTCGTGTCCACGCTCGTCCTCGACGGCCAGATCGCGAGCCGCCGCAGCGGCGAGGAACCGGCGAAGCCGTTCGTGCAGGCGGGCCGCGAACCCAACGGCACGCCGGTTCCGAAAACGCCCTGGGGCCAGGCGGATCTCTCGGGCCTGTGGAACAAGCGGCCTTACGGCGGCACCAACATGGCCGCCGGCGTGCAGCCGCTGCCGTTCACGCCTGAAGGACTCAAGGCCTACAACGACGTGTGGAACCACGTGGATCCCACGAGCCGCTGCGTGCTGCCGGGCGTGCCGCGCGTCAACAACTCGCCGTACCCGATGCAGATCGTGCACCTGCAGGACAAGGTGATCATGCTGTACGAGTACATGCACAACCACCGCATCATCTATACCGACGGACGCGACCACCCGCAGGACTACCTGCCGCAGCTGATGGGGCACTCGGTCGGCAAGTGGGAAGGCGACACGCTGGTCATCGATTCGGTGGGCTTCACCGATCGGACGTGGCTCGACGATCACGGCAACCGCCACAGCGACGCGCTGCACGTGATCGAGCGGTGGACGCGCATTAGTGCCGACCAGATCCGTTACGAGGCCACGATCGACGACCCGAAGTTCTACACGCGGCCCTGGACCAACAGCTGGATCATGCCGCTGGCCAATCCGGCGTGGGAGCTGGCCGAATACGCCTGCACCGACTTCAACGAGGTGAGCGCGTCCGGCAACCTGCAGCCCGGACCGCTCGACGGCTCGGGCCGCGACGGCACCGCGATGCCCTTGCCACCCGTGCAGCCGCGCGGCGGCGGAGCGGGTCCTGGCGGTGGGGCCGGCGGGGGCGGAGGAGGCCGCGGCGGGCAGCAGTAGGCCGCTCGCGGCGCGCCAGGCCGACACTCAGTTGACCGCGAAGCAGTAGAGACGACCGCGCCCCCCGATGGCGCGCAGGTTGGCCTCGCTGCAGCCCGGGGTCTGGTGCGACGAGTTCCACGAGGGCACGACATTGCCCTTGTCGGAGTGGCCAACTCGCGCCGACGGGGCGCCGGCCGGGAACGGGTCGGGGGGTGGACCAGGCGGCAGCGTGCCGGCAGCGTCGCTCGTCCAGTTGCTGCACGTCCGGTCCACGTCGGTGTCGGGATAGGCCCGTCCGTCGAGCTGTGAACCCGTGAGGATGTCGTGCTCGGTGTCAGGGATCAGATAGGGCACCGTCTGACCGCGCTCGTCGAGGCCGTGCTCGATGCCGATGAAGTTGCCGATGCGCGCCTGCTCGAGTGTGTCGCCGTGCAGCTCGGCGACGCTGCGCGCGATCACCTGTCCGCGCGCGTTGTACCAGGGGCCCGTGCCGATGCGGTCCCGCGCGTGCACGGCGCCCGGCCCCTGCGTGCTCAGGTAAGCCCTCCATGTTGCGGCGCCGCGTCCGGCGGCGGCCGCCAGCGCCTGGCAATGCGCGTCCGCCCCGGCCAGTCCTCCGAGGTTGCCGCCGCGACCCATGCCGACGCTCGACACGAAGAACGACATGGGCTGTTGCGGTCCCCGGCCACGACCACGGCCGCCGGGGCCCGGGGCCTGGGGTCCGGGTCCTGCCGGCGGCTGCTGGCCGAAGGTGACGATGGCCGGAAACATCAACGTACCAAGGACAACGACGAGCGCGAGACGCTGGGACATGGGCTCCTTTTTCTAGCGCGCCAGCGGGTCAGGCCGAAGCTGGAAGCGCACCAGTTTGCTGCGCGTGCCGAGGCCACCCTCGATGTGCCACACGGCGTTGGGACCGTAGTTGGCGTAGATGCCGCGCCCCTTCCAGCCCGCGTCCGGGTCGTCGATGCGGCCATCGAGGCCGCGCGAGAAGAATCCCATCGGATAGGGCACGCGCAGATCCACCCACTTGCCGTCCACCAGCGCCAGCAGCGAGTCGGACGTGGTCCCCGTCGCGAGCGGGACGTTGCGCCCGAGGCCGAGCGTGTCGAAGCGGTCCACGAAGTTGTAGTAGATGAAGCCGGTGGCGATGTCCTCCGGCGCGTTGCGGAACGACGGGCCGGGCTGGCGGTAGAGCGTCCAGCCCTCGGGGCAGTGCTGTCCGGTGGCCTGCGGGCCGCTGCGCACCTCGCACCGGCGCCGGTCGAAGCTGGCCAGGTGGCCGCTGCCCGCCAGGCCCGTCCAGATGACGCCGTTCTCGTCGATGTCGATGCCGCGCGGCGTGTAGCCGGTCGTCGTCACCCCCGCGCCGAAGGGCGGCTCGTAGGCTTCGCCCACGCAGGTGGCCGGATCGATGCGGACGATCTTGCCGGGCATCGGGTTGAGCACAGCGCCCCACACGCTGCCATCGGCGTTGTTGGGAATGACGCTGTACACACCACCCATCGGAATGGGCCGGTCCACGGCCGGGTCCACGCGGCCGTTGCCGTCGATATCGAAGTACCCCTGGCACCAGCCCTGCGCGGCCGCCAGGTCGCCCGTCTCCTCGAGCACGCGGGTCTTCACCCAGCCGATGGCCCCGGCAAACGGCCCGTTGCCGTAGATGGTCTCGTCCGCGTCGCCCGCAAACGCCACGTGGTGCGTGTCGAAGCAGATGTCCACCTGATGGAACTGGCGCGTCTGGGGATCGAAGTACTGGAGCTGGCGGAAACCGGTCTCCATGGGCGCGAGCCGGGCCGACGGATGCGCGCGACAGAACTGCGGCTGGTCCTCGGGCTTGCGGAAGCGGCCCGACATCCACACGCGCCCCTTGCTGTCCATGGCCGCGTGGTTGGGAATGGCCGGGTCGTACCAGTACAGCTGGTTGCCCCAGTAGGCCGACGGCACCGGCATGCGCTGCGCCTTGCCGGGCGGCGTGTCCGGGTCGAGCACCGGCACGCGCAGCTGCGTGGCCTCGTTCGTCCGCGGATCCAGGATCAGGAAGGCGTCGTTGCCCCAGTCCACGCCGTAGATCGGCCCGCGCGCATTGGCCGTGGGGTTGCGCTTGTCGGTGGACAACTCGTCGTGCGCGAACGTGGAGGTCCCGCCCCAGTCCCACAGGGTGAGCACGAGATTACGCTCCACGCCTTGCGGCCGCGGGGGCGCGACGGCTGGCACCGCGCCAGCGGCGATGCGGTCCGTCCAGTCCGCAAACATCTTGAGCGCGCGGTCGCGGCCGAGCGCCGTCGCCGCGTTACTCATGCCGGCACCGTCCTGGCCCGACTGCACCCGCAGGTGCCACGCCTCCACGCTCGAGCGGCCCTCGGCAAACACGGGAGGAATCTCGCGCGTGGCCGCGTTGCCCAACTGGTGGCACACGTTGCAGCCGGCCTTGATGCGGCTGATCCACTCGTGCTGCGTCGTGATGGCCGGGTCGATGCCGTTGCCCTGCGGCCCGGTACCGGGGAACTCGCGCGCCTCGGGCACCTCGAGGAGCGAATACCAGTAGTTGGCCGGATAGTACTGCGCGGCGGCGCGCGCGTTTGGGGCCAGCACCGCCGTCAGCGTTCGTGTGTCACCGGGCCGCGCTTCCACCGCGGGCGAATCCACCAGGCCGTAGCCCCGCACCCACACGCGGTAGGTGGCCTGCGGCAGATCGGGCAGGAGGTACCGTCCCGCGTCATCGGTGACGACGATCTTCTTGAGCGGCGTGGACAGCGTCTCGGTTTCAGCGATCACCCAGACGCCCGCTTCCGGGCCGTTCGGCCCGGTGACGATGCCACCGATGTCGTCGGCGTCCACGGCCACCTGCGGGGCAGGGGCGCCTTGCTGGGCGCGCACGGAGGTGAGCAGGGCAGCTGCGAGCACGAGCCCGCAAAGTCCGGACAACGCGACGACTCGTCTGATGCGCATCGTGGACGGTCCTCCGGGTGATTTGTGTGCGGAGACTCTGCACCAGACGGGAGGCGAAGTCCAGACGCACGGCCAGGCAGACACACCCGGACTTCCTAATGCACGAGGTGGAGACGCGCCTCAGCGGAAACAGCAGACCTGGAATCGCGTGGACGTTCAGGCCCGGCTCTGAGAGACGACGAGTGAGGCGTCGGCGGTGGCCCCGGCCGGTGTCCAGTCGCCCGGGCGGTTCCTCTCGTGCTGCTCCACGCGGGGCCACGGCGCGGGTCGGCGCGTCGGCGCGGGGACGCAGACCACGGGGCAGGGCAGCCGGTCGAGCCAACGTGGAAACCGGAAGGGCAGCGCACCGGTCCGCACGCGCCGCGCACCGACGATCAGCACGTCGGCGCCGCAGCGGAGCAGCAGCGTCTGGAGGGCGTCGCCGGTGGCGAGGGGCACGACGTCCACGGGCGCCGGTGGCGTGGCTCCCACCAGGGCCCGCACCGCATCGGCGGCTTCGGCCGGCGTCACCGGACGTCCACCGTGTGGCGGCGCCGCCATGAGCGCGTCGTCGATGGGCGCGAGCGCCATCACGGCGGACACCCGGGCACCCAGACGCGCGGCCAGCGTGCCGGCGGCCGACAGCAGCACCTCCGGGCGATCGTCGCCATCCACGAGGCACGCCACCGTGCGCAGCGGCGACACGAGGCCGCCACGAGCGGCGGTGGAGCCGCCCGTCCACAGAGGCACCGCGCTCCGCGCATGCAGGCGTGCGCGAAAGGAGCCCTGGAGGAGCGTCTCGATGCCGTAGCGGCGTCGCGACGGCGGGGCCACGACCAGGTCGAACTCACCGTGCTCGCAGAGCGACGCCACCGCATCGGCGCGTCGCGGGCTCTCGACGACGACGCGCCGGCAGCCGGCCAGCCCCGTCACGCCGCGCAGCATCGAGTCGAGCGTCCGGCTTGCCCGGGTCGTCGTCTCGCCAGGGCCCGCCACGTGCACGAGCGTCACGTGCAGCCGGCACTGGGCCGCCAGCCGCACCACGGCCTGTGCGGTCCGCTGGCAGGCCTCGGAGAAATCGGTCGCCAGAAGGAGCCGGAAATCGGTGGTGTCGAGCATCGCTCCTCTCCCGTAGACGGTAGCCCGCGTTCAGTTGGCCCGGATGCCCGGCTGCGCCCCGGCGCGACCGAGCAGGATGGACGCGAGGCCGAGGTTGCGCCCGCGGTGCTTGGCCACGAGCACGGGCACGGTCGCCCGCTCGATGACCTTGTCCGTCACGCTCCCCAGCAAGATGGACGCCGATCGACTTCGGCCCCTGGTGCTCATCGCAATGCAGTCCACGCCGGTTGTGGTGGCCTCGGTCAGGATGGTGTGCGCGATGTCACTGCCCTGGATGGAGGCCGGGAACGAGAACGGGTGGCTGTGGCCGACGTCCGTCGTTCGCGTGACGCCCACGAGCCGGGCCTCGACCGTGACGGCGTGCTTCGTGGTGCCGGCCAGCAGGCGCCGCATGGCCTCCTGCTGCTCGGCCTCGCTGGCCTCCCCGCCGAAGAGGTCCGTGGACTCGTGCGTCATCACATGGAGCGCGCTGCATCGCACGTCCTGTCCCGCGATGAGCGCCGTCGTCCACTCGAGGGTCTGCACGGTGTCGGCGGAGAAGTCCACCGGCACCAGCACGTGCGACAGGCGGGGCTCGAAGTCGTTGGGCACGATGGCCACCGCACACGGTGCCAGCATCGCGAGTCGTGCGCCGAGACGGTGCTTGCGGCTGCCGATCACGATGAGATCGGCCTGGAACTCGTTGACGTGGGCGAGCAGGCGGTCCGTGAGCGCGCCGTGCAGCACGTCGCATTCGAGGCTGGCCGACGTCTCGCCGAACACGGCTTTCACGTGGTCGCGCATCCGCCCGCGCAGCAGTGCCGCCGGGGCGGAGGGATCGGCCACGTGGACGAAACGCACCTCGGCGGTCTTGCCGAGCCGCGCCAGGATGGCGGCGTAGGCCACCAGCGAGTGGTCGCCGTCCGGTGAGGCGAGCGCCACGACGAGTTGTTCGAGACAGGCCATGGTGTAGTCCTCAGGCGGGAACGGGCTGGCCTGCCTTCGGACGGACGGCCGGCGCATGACCGGGGTCTGGCAGCTCCCCGAAACTCTTGCGGAAGATGAAGTAGAGGATCAGGGCCGAGAGCACACCGGTGAGGAAGTCGGTGACCGGCACCATGATGGCGGTATACGCCATCAGCAGCCCGTGCGCACGGTCGGCCGACCACACGTAGCGGATCTCGGCCGGCTTGATCATGTTGGTGGACACCCAGAGCAGGATGCCGCCGATGCACGCCATGGGCACCAGGTTGAGGTACTGCGCCATGTAGTAGGCCATGCCGAGCTTCAGCGCGAACTTGAAGTACCCCGCGAGCGGCGTCACGGCGCCCGACTTGATGCTGGTGGCCGTGCGGGCGAGGGCGCCCGTGCAGGGGAAGCCGTTGATGAGCGGCGTGATGATCTGCACCAGCCCCTGGCCCCAGAACTCCTTGTCGGGGTTGAAGGGCGTCTTCCGGTTGCCGGCGAGGCGATCGGCCATCGACGAGCACAGCAGGCTCTCCACCGCCGACACGAAGACGATGGCTACCACGTAGTAGCTCATGTCCAGCAGCATCGCCGGCGACACGGCAGGCAGGGTGGGCGCGGTGAACACGAAGAAGTTGTTGGGAATCTCGCCGTACCGGTCCTGGATGAGCGTGAGCCCGGATCCCTGCCAGGCGGTGCCGGCCAGCAGCGTCGCCCCACCGAGCGCGATGAGCGGGGCCGGAATGAAGATGGACACGCGCAGCAGGTAGCGCGTCACGAGGAACGTCATCAGGCCGATGACGAGGGCGTAGCCGTTCAGGTCGCCGATGTTGGCGGCAATGCCGACGAGCACGTTCACGAGCCCGCCCCCGTCGAGCCTGAGGCCCAGCACCGAATCGAGATTGGTGAGCGCGATCGTGACGCCGATGCCCACCGTGAAGCCCACGACGATCGAGTTGGGCACCAGCTTCACGATGCGGCCCGTACCGAACAGGCCCATCAGCATCAGGATGACGCCCGAGATGCCCGAGCACAGGATGAGGAACCCGTGGTCGTACTTGCCCATGAGCGAGGCAATCACCGGGATGAAGGCCGCCGTGGGCCCGTACACCTGGTACTTGGATCCGCCGAAGGTGCGGCCCACCAGGCAGGCCACGGCGCCCGCGATGATGCCCTGCTCGGGACGCAGGCCGCTGGCCATGGCGAATCCCATGGCCATGGGGATGGCCGTCATGGCCACGATGAGACCGGCGCTGAAGTCGCGATAGACCGTGGGCTTCCAGTTGTGACGCTCGAGATCCTCGAACCGATCGTCGAAGATCGTCATGAACTGTGTGAGTCGGCTCAGCATGTCGGTGACCACTCCACCTCTGGTCCCGGTGACGAGAGGCATATCAGGGACTGATCGCAGGCTATCGCCGCCTCGTGCAGACGCGTCGCTACCTTTCGGATCTCAATTGGATGGTGGGACCGTGCAGGGCCGTCACCGCGCGGACCCCTGCGGGGATAGTGAATATCTATCCAACGGACAGAAAGAATCTATCCATCGATAGCGCCGTACTCGGTATTCCCTCGTGCCTCTGCTTGCGGCAAGAATATCGGGGTGCCGACCCGCCTGTCCGTCTTCGGCGTTCGCATTCCGGAGAACGCCATCCAGAGCCGCCGCGTGCTTCCCGTGGCGGTGCTCTTCATCGCGGCGCTCACGGTCGTCGAGTGGTACTCGCAGCTCGATTTCTCACTCGGCGTCCTGTACATCATCCCGGTGCTCATTGCCTCGTCGGCCCTCAGCCGCTGGCAGATCGTGCTCTTCGGCCTGTGTGCGGCGCTGGCGCGGACGCCGTTCACACCTGCCGCGTCGGGACTCGAGGCCCTGCTCAAGTTCACGATGGCGAGCCTCGCGTATACGGGCACGGGCCTGCTGCTCGTCGAGATGAGCAACAACCGCCGGCGCGTGATCGAGAGTCTCGCGCGCGTGCAGCAGGAGCAGCGCCTGCGCGAGCAGGCCGAAGAGCAGCTGCGCGTCCTGGCCGACAGCAGCCCGGCCGCCATCCTGACGCTCAACGCGCGGGCGGAGGTGCTGGGCGCCAATCGCGCCGCGCACGAGATGCTCGGCGTACGACCCGGCGCGCTGGTCGGCACGTCCGTGGCCCACAACCTGCCCGTGCTGGCCAGCGCCCTCGACGTCGCGGCCTCCGATCGTGCGGTGCGTGCCTCGGTGGACGGCTGGGCCCACCGCCGCGACGGCCACGGGTTTCCCATCCAGGCGTGGTTCTCCGTGTACGGGCAGGGCAGCAATCGCCGTCTGGCGGCCATCTTCGTGGACATGTCCGAGGAGGTGCGCGACCGCGAGCGGGTGCACTTCGAACAGTTGCTCGACTACAACCGGCTGCTCGCGAGCGCCGTGTCGCACGAGATCCGCAACCTGTGCTCGGCGCTGTCGGTGGTGTGCTCCAATCTGGATCGCCGCGCCGACCTGCGGGGCAGCGCAGACTTCGATGCCCTCGTCCGCCTGGTGAACGGCCTGATGGAGATTGCGTCCATCGAGCTGGGCAAGCGGTTCGTCGCGCAGGGGTCGGTGGTGGACATCCGCGCCGTGCTCGATCACCTCCGCGTGGTGATCGAACCCGACTGGGAGGAGACCGGCGGCGAGGTCGTGTGGGAGGTGCCCGAGGTGCTGCCGGCGGCGGCCGCCAACGCACACGGGCTGCTGCAGATCTTCCTCAACCTGTGCCAGAACAGCCTGCGAGCCGTCGAGGGCCGCGCCGAGCGGCGGCTCACCATCTCGGCCCAGGCAGACTCGGACGACCTCGTCCTGGAGTTCCGCGACAACGGGCCGGGCGTGGCCAAACCGGAGGCGCTCTTCCACCTGCACCCCGTTCGCTCGGACAGCGAGGGGGCCGGCCTGGGCCTCTACATCTCGCGCGAACTCGCGCGCAGCGTCGGCGGCGATCTGCGGTACGTCCCGTCGGGAAGCGGAGCCACCTTCCGCGTGGTCGTGCCGCTGGCCGTGCGTGCCGCCGAGAGCGAGGGACGACGTGCCAGCTAGCGCCAACCGGGCCATCCGGCTGTTCCTCGTGGACGATCACGCGCTCTTCCGTGACGGCCTGGGCCGCCTGCTGGCGGCCGACGCCGAGTTCGAGATCGTGGGCATCGAGGGTGTGCCGGAGTTCGCGCTCGAACGGCTCATGGAAGAAGAGGTGGACGTCCTGCTGCTCGACTACATGTTCGGCGAGCAGCCGGCGGCCGACATGGTGACCCGCCTGCGTCAGCAGGGGTTCGCGGGCCGCATCCTGCTGGTGACGGCCGGCCTGCCCGACCGCGAGGCGCTCCAGATGATCGGCGCCGGCGTCGCCGGTATCTTCCACAAGCACCACGCCGCCGACGACCTCAAACGCAGCATCCGCGAGGTGCACGACGGCAAGGTCCTCATCGACGAGCACTACCTGCGCAAGCTGGTGCAGGTGGCGGCTGGCGAGGCGACCCGCGTGCCGAGGCTCACCGCGCGGGAGCGGCAGATCCTGGGGTTCCTGATCGAGGGACTGGCCAACAAGGAGGTGGCCTCCGCGCTCGGCATCTCCGAGAGCGCGGTGAAGGCGGCACTGCAGGTGCTCTTCAACAAGACGGGCGTGCGCACCAGGAGCCAGCTGGTGCGCGTCGCCCTCGAGCAGTTCCGCAGCGAACTCTGAGCCGCGAGCCGTCGCGGCGGACGCGCACTGAGGCCGCGGGGCTACGGCGCCGGCGCAGGCCGCAACGCGGAACGCACGGCGTCCGGGAGCGTCCCGGCATCGCTGGCCATCTCCTGCGCCAGGCCTTCCAGCGCCGCGCGGCCGTCGCTTACGCGTCCCGCCTCGATGTCGAGGAGCGCCTGGTAGTAGCGCAGCGTCTGCACGCGTGCGTCCTGTCCGGCCACGTAGTCGTTGAAGGCCCAGGCCAGCGTCTGCCGATGGTCGTCGGGAGGCAGCACACGCAGGAGCACGGGCCAGGCCGCGGTGGACGAGGCGCTCAGCGAGAAGTAGTACGGCGCCCAAAGCACCTGCGCCTGCTCGGGAGACACCGGCATGCCCTCGCGACGCATGCGATTGGCCAGCCTGAGGAGCTCTGCGTAGGCAGAGGGCGACCGGTCGTTGCCGTAGGCGGCCCACTGCAGACGGCGCACGGCGTCGCGGGCGCGGTCGTCCTCGGTCGCGGTGGCGAACAACGCGGCAGCCTCGGCCACCTCGCCTCCCTGCCACAACACCCAGTGCGCGAGCATGGCGTTGGCGTAGGGATTGGCCGGGTCGAGGGCCAGGGCCTCGCGGTAGCGGTCCTCGGGCGCGAGCTGCCGATCGCCATCGCGCCACAACAGGAACGTGGCCCACCCCTGGTGCGCCAGCAGATCCGCCCGCTCGGCACCCGTGGCGGCGGGCAGGTGCCGGTCGATCACGGCCAGCGCCGGCGCCATGGCCTCGGCAAACGACGACTGCCCATCGCGCACGGCGGCCTCGCGGATCCACTGCATGGCCACGCCGGCTT
>JABFRY010000329.1 GCA_013140955.1 Acidobacteriota bacterium | reverse complement strand
GACACAACGGCGCCGGGTTCGCCGAGCCCGAGGCCCTGCGCGAGGCGCTCTGGCGGTTCTGGCCCCCGCCGCCCGGTACGGCCGAGCACGTGGAGTGAGGCGGGGTTGCCCCCGGGTTCGGCGCCGGCGGCCGGGGCGGCCTCAGGGCACGATGAGCACCGTGGCACGCCGGAAGGCCGCGCGTGCGGCGTCGGGTGCCAGGACGGTGAGCTGCATCTCGTAGGCGCCCGGCGCCAGCACGCCCGGCGGCAACGCGAGGTGGACGGGCACGGCGCGTCCATTCGGATTCGCGCTCGACGTCAGGACGAGGAACGCCACCAGCGTGCGAGTCGTGGTGCGGACCGGTGCGGGAGGCCGGGTCACCTGTCGCCTGCGGCCGGCATCGAGACGCACCGGGCAGCAAGGCTGCGCAGGAGGACTGCAGCCAGGGGCCGCAAGGAAGGACCGCAAGGAAGGACCGCAGGGAAGGACCGCAGGGACGGGCCGCAGCGAAGGCCGCAGAAGGTCGCGGAAGAGGTGTAGTGAAGACGGTGGAGAAGACCGGCGATGCGCGAAACGGGCGGCAACGATCCCGGCGCCGGGCACATGGCCCGACGCCGGGTGCCGGACTACTGGGCGGGCGGCGGCAGCGTGCCGGTGAACGGCGTCGTTCTCCCGGCAGGCGTGCATCCGGCCGGCAGCGTCGCCGCGTCGGGCGGCTGGGTGCCCGCGTAGCAGCCGGGTATCACGTACAGCTGCGGTCCCGTGGGCCCCGTCAGCGTGACCGCGGGCGTCACCGGTGCCGCTGTTCCGGCAGCCGCACCAGGCGCTTCTGCTGCAGGACGCGGACCACGCGAGGGCACGTTCTCGGCCAGGAGCGGCGCCTGAGGAGGCAGGACGAGCGCCGTATCGGTGAGGTCCGCGGCGTCCGCATCGGCATCGGCGGCATCATCGGTCTCCGGCGTGAGTGCCGCACGCACCGTGACGGCCTGCCCCGCGACGATCGTCACGTCCTGCCGTGCGGGCTCGTAACCCGGCGCGACGATATCCACCACGTGCGGTCCGACGGCCACGGCGCCCGCGCGCCCGAGCCCCGCGAAGTCGCGGGCCGTGCCCGCGAATCGCCCGTCGATGAAGATCTGCGCGCCTGCCGGCTGCACACGCAGCTGGAGACGCCCGAGGATGGCCGTGCGGGAACCGGTGTCGTGCGTTTCCGTCAGGCCATCGGGCAGCCACGGCACGGCGCCGCCCCACACCGGGTAATAGATGCTGCCGCCCAGCGGAAACCGATTCGGGTTGCCGCGGCTGCGCCGTCCCGTCTGCGTGAAGGTGGGCGCGTAGGTGCGCGGCCTCGCGAGGAACAGGTCAGCGGGCACTGCAGGTCCCAGCTGTCCTGGCTGTCCTGGCTGACCTGGCTGTCCTGGGCCGGCCGTTGCGGGGCCGCCCTGGCCCGCCTGCGAAGGCGGGGCCGGCGGCGGCGCGGAAAACGTGGTGGACGTGGGCGTCGCGCTGCCGGACACGGCCTGAGCCGAGATAAGGGCAGGAACCAGCAGCAGCGCGCCACCGAGGGCAAGTGCCGTGCAGTGTCTGAACATGCCCTCCTTATACACCCGCGCGAGCGCGTGCGATCGATCGCGTGCAGAACCGTGCAGCGTCGCGGCTCACCGCGCGCGAGCCATCGCCGACTTGACTTGCCGTGCCTGCCACACATGCCGCCGCTCGTGCGCGGCGAGGACCGCGAACGCCTGACCCAGGCTGAGGCGTACCAGCCGACTCGCCGGCGATGTGAGCCGGACGCGCGCGAGATGCAGTCCGTCCGCCCGGTGCAGACGTTCGATGATCGCGTCCTGCAGGCCCATGAACGCGTCGGTGAGGTCTGCCACACGGTGCGCGGATGCCGGGCGGAAAGTGGCGGGCGCCTTGAAGCGCGTCTTCACCGGCGGCTCCATCGAGCGCACGAACCAGTTGCCCAGCATGCCGTGCCGGAACGGACCGCGCCCCGTCACGCCGCGGCTCCGCGCGTCCGCGATGGCGGCGTCCACCGTCGGCAGGTACGCGTGCCCGGTGGCGCGCAGGTGGTCGAGGCATTCGGCGATGGACCATCGCTCGGGCGCCTCCCGCCAGTTGATGCGGTCGTCGGTGAGCCCTGCAAGCAGGTCGCGCGCGTCGCCACGGATGGATTCGATGTCGGCGGCGTGGCGCACGAGTTCGGGTTCGGTCACGAGACGGTCTCTCCTTCGTTCACCGGCACGCTGGTCTCCGTATGGTGGCACGGGTCGCCCCCGCGGCATGCGCAGGCGTAAGATACCCGCCGTGCCTACGCTCAAGCCACGTCCCGTGCCCCTGGCCGACCTCGTCTTCCACCCCGAGCACGATGCCGCGTATCAACACTTCCAGGGCGCGCAGGCGCACCCGTTCTCCGCACGGGCCGGGCGCCTGGGGCGGCGCAACGCCTGGTGGCTGGCCGAGGCGGCGCTGCTCTCGTACTGGGATCCGGCGGAGGCATTTCTCCGGTTCCGGTCGGCAGGGCTCGAGGCCGACTTCCTCGAGGCGGGCGCCCTGCAGGCCTACGTGGCGTGGAACGAGACCGCCGTCATCGTCAGCTTCCGCGGCACCGAGCCGGACGAGTGGGGCGACGTGCTGGACGACGCCGTGTTCGTGCTGAAGCCCGGGCACCGGCGGGGCACGTTCGTCCACGCGGGCTTCAAGGCCGCGATCGACCGGGTATGGCCCGCGCTCGACGCGCGCCTGGCGACGCTGTCGTCGTCGCGTGCGGTGTGGTTCTCGGGCCACAGCCTGGGGGCTGCTCTCGCCACGCTCGCCGCGGATCGCTGGCCGGACACGGCCGGCGTCTGTTCGCTGGGTTCGCCCAGGGTGGGCGACAGGGCCTTTGCCGCTGCGTTCAACATGCGCTTCCTGCGCCGCGCACGCCGCTACGTCAACGACAACGACATCGTGACGCACGTGCCTCCGCCGGTGATCCTGCCGCTGTCGTATCAGCACGTCGGCGGGCTTCGACACATCGCCCCAGACGGCACCATCACGGCGCGGCCTCCGCGGCTGGCGCACTACGTGTCGGATCTCTTCGGGGACTGCCGGCACATCTTCGAGGTGATGGACGGGCTGGCCCGGCATCAGCTGCAGCAGGCGCCCGACTTCATCCTCGACCACATGCCGCGGACGTACGCCGTGGACATGTGGAACGACTACATCACGCACGGCGACTGACACATCACGATCGGAGACTGACGCATCACGATCGGAGACTGACGCATCACGATCGGAGACTGACGCATCACGCACGGCGACTGCCGGCGCGACCGCGGTACAGCCCGCACCACGGGCACGCGGGGTCAGGCCCTCGCGCCCGTGGTGGGCGACGGACGTCGGACGTCCGAGCAGCCTGCGGTTACTCGCTGCGCGGCTGCAGCTCGATCGTCGTGGCGACCCGGTTCTGGCCTTCCATCCGGTACTGCACGGTCACCTGCTGCCCGGTCATCGTGGCGAGACCGGCGGCGTCGTTGCGCGAGCCCGTGATGCGGGTCTCGTCGGTGAACTGGAAGCGCATGCTCGCGCCCTCGGCTGGCTTCACCGTGAGGGTCTTCGCCTCCGGATCCACCGCTTCGAGCTCTCCGCGCGCGGTCTGCTGCTGCACCTGCGCCTGTGCCTGGTCCGGCGCCTGTGCCTGCGGCCCCGCCCAGACCGACGATGCGCTCAGCACGAACGCAGCAAGTGCAGACGTGGCGGCGAGTGTGGTGAGTCGTGACATGGTGTTGTTCCTCCGCGGAGCAGAGGGGCGAACACCGTGCCAGCGTCGCCTGCAGGGCGACGTGCGTGGCTGCTGGCAATTTCGCGTGGCTCAGAACGGCGAGCCCGGCCGTGGACGCGGTGACGGGAAGTAACTTGTGCTCGCGTGTTCAGGGGCAGACTGAGCCGCATGCTATCCTCGACTCCTGTGCCGTGCTCGATCGACCGATGATCGAGAGCGGAGGCTCCCCCCAATGGCCGTCGCACGGATCATCCTCGTTGCGCTCGTGGTGTGCCTTGCACCGCTGTCTGCCCGGGCCCAGAGCCCGGCTGAGCCGGTGCGTGTCCGGCCGGTCCAGCTGCGGCTCGATCAGCTGCGCCACGATCTCGGGTTGCCGCACGCCGTCGAGGCCGTGCTCGTGGCGAGCAACCCGCTGGGCTTTTCCGTCGAGCCGGTGCGGCCCGCCGGGAGGCCCGACGGAGCCATGGACGAGTCGGCGGACGAGGCGGCCGGCGACCCTGCAGGCGAAGCGACAGCCTTCAGGCTCAGCATCGACACCGCGTTCCTCGACACGTTGAGCGACGAGGAAGTGGCGGCGGCCCTGGCGCACGAGCTTGGGCACGTCTGGATCTTCACGCATCACCCCTTCCTGCAGACCGAACAACTCGCCAACGCCATTGCGCAACGCGTCGTGAGCCGCGAGATCCTCATCGGGGTCCTCGAGAAGGCGTGGGCGCATGCCGGTGTCACCGGTACCCCCCGCGATCGCCAGCGTGGTGGTGGCGCCGTGGATCCCGTCGAGGACGAGCAGGCGGGCCTGCTGCCGCGGCCAGTCCCGCAGCCGGCACACTGAGCCCACGCTGCGGCGGGTCAGCCCGGAAGGTTGTTGCGCCTGGCGCCACCGGAACACTAGGATGCAGCGGCTGAGCCCGCGCCTTGGCTCATCTGTTCATTTGCTACCCGGAGGCCGGCATGGGGAATTCCGATCCCGCACTCACCTATCTGAAGTCGTTCGGTTACAGCGTCGTGCGTCTGCCCCGTGCCGACATCCGACCCCTGCTCGTGCTGGTGCTCGAAGGCAACCGTCTCTCCCGGCTCGGGGACCTCGCCACGGTGCTGCAGCCGGGCGGCACCATTGCCCTGCCGACCGTGAAGCAGGACGTGCCCGCCGCCAACATCGCCGGGCAGAAGAGCCGTGAGCTCAGCTTCGGGGTGGGCCTCTCGATCCTGGGCAACATCATTGGCGCGATGGGCGGGTCGAAGCTGGGCCTCGACGTCGCCTACAAGAACGCCAAGAGCATCTCGTTCGAGTTCAGCGACGTGCTGGCCGACGACGTGGACCTCATCAGCCTCGACCAGTTCCTCACCGACGCCGACGTCAACCCGTTCAGCACCCACGTGTCGCGGCTGCTCGAGTCGGATGCGGTGTACGTGACCTCGGGCGTCATCAAGACGAAGAAGTTCGTCATCGACGCCAGGACGAGCGACGGCACGAGCGTCGACGTGCAGATCCCCGAGATCCAGAATCTCGTGGGCGGCAACGTGAAGGTGGGCACGTCGGGAGAGTCGGCCTCGAAGGTGGTCTACGAGAGCGCCGTGCCGCTGGCCTTCGGTTTCCAGGCGGCCCGCCTGTACTACGAGGACGGGCGCTACACCGCCTTCAAGCCGCTCGAACCCGGCCAGGCCGGCCTCGAGGCCGCGCGCGGCGCGCGGGGAGCCGACTACCTGAGCACCGACAGTCCCTTCGCGCGTCTCGACTGAGTACGGCGTGGTGGCCAGGGGCCGCAGCGTCCCGCGGGCGGCGCCGGGGCGGCCATCGGGCGACGCGGCCCGCGGGTCGATGGTCGGGCCGGGCCTGGCGTGCCCTTCTGGGTGATTG
>JABFRY010000527.1 GCA_013140955.1 Acidobacteriota bacterium | reverse complement strand
GGGGACGGGGTCGGCCGACCTCGTCGAGTGGCGGGCGGCCGGTGGGGCCGTCCACCGCTTCAGGCGCCTCGCGGTCGTCGGCGTGGCCACGGCGCCGCCTGCGCCCGCCGCGGCCGACCGTGCCACCGATTTCGGGCCGCTCGTTGTCGATGCCGGCACCGCCCAGACAGAGGGGGAGCCGCTCCCCGATGGCGCCCGCGCCATGCCCGACGGCGACGGAGCAGGCTTCCTCACGGCTGGGGCGCCGGGTGCGGAGTCGGAGCGGTGGCTCGGAACCGCGGTGCACGGGCTGTTGCGCAGGTTCGGCCTGTCTCCCGCGATGTCTGCCCAGGAACTGGCCGGGCACCTGCTTGCCGATACCCGTAACCTCCTCGAGATGGGGCAGGTGCCAGAGCGTGAGGCGCTCGTGGAGCGCGCCACCGACACGTACCGCCGGCTGTGCGGCCGCGCGGATGTCCGTGCCCTGATGGCACGGGGCCAGCCATGGCACGAAGTCCCCATTGCGGCTCCCCGAGATGAGGGCCCGCCCCGGCGCGGGTCGGTCGATCTCCTCATCCAGGCCACCGACGGAACCCTGGTGGTGGTCGAGTTCAAGACGGGGCGTCCGCGCCTGGACCATACGGAACAGGTCGAGTTCTACCGGGCGGCCGTGTCCAGCGCCTTCCCCGGGGCGCCGGTCGAGGTACACCTCATCTACGACACGCCTGATGCGCCGCCGTAGTTGAGGCCCCGGCAGACAGGAATTGGGGAAACCAATCCGCGGGCGGTCGTGTCTAACGCTGTGATGTCACAGGATCCGGTCACCGGTCGGTGGGTGGTCACACCCCATGAGCGCGCCGTGGTGCCGAGTTCGCTCGAAGGCCTGCCGTGCGGGTGCGTGGTGGGCGTGTACCAGATGGGTGCCCTGCCGGTTCGGCTGGCGATCGTGGAAGTTCAGGGTCCCTACTGCGTCTTCGATGACCATCACGCCGGAGCGCTGGGTACGATGGCGGGGTCCGGAGATGGCGACGAAGAACGTGAGATTTCCGGGCAAAGCGGGCCGACGTGGTGAGTTCTCGATTGCGCCCGCGCTGAACCCTCCCCTACAATCAGTGTTTCAGGGAGACAGTGGTGACGACCAAAGAGGAGCCTCGAGTGGTGATTACCTGCCCGAGTTGCGGCAACGATCAGAATTTCCTGGTGAAGACGCTGCAGATGCACGTGGTGCATCTCGACGATGCCCGGGTAGAAGTATCCGAAGAAAGCCGTCCGGCGATTCTCGAAGTCCTCTGCGACGAGTGTGAGACCGCTCTCGATCTGGACACCGTCGATGACGCTGTGCGCAAGGAGCTGCAGCTCACGGTCGGTTCCCGCTAATCCTTACCCTCGTTCCCCCCGCCGATATCCGGCAGGTCCTTTTCCTCGGCTTCTTCGAAGTAGTCGCAATCAGGGCATACCCATTCGCGGTAGGTCTTTGGCCGCAGCTGCGACGTACCGGGGACCCGGTCGGCTGTCTCCCGGGTCGTGAGGCGCATCGTTTCCCCGCACATCGGACATTCCCTGGCCGACATTGACATCTCCTCGAGCGGCTCCTATCGTACCAGCAAGTCGCATGAGCGGGCACATCTTCCATCCATTCGACGGTCATTCCGTCGCGTTTGCGGGCCATGGTGTGCGCGTGGCGCACGAGGGATGCTTCGCAGACGAAGTCACCGTGGACTTCCCGTCGACCGCCGCTGCGACCGAGAGAATCGAACGCCAGTTCAGGGACGACCCGGAGCGTGAGCGGCTGGCCGCGACGATCGCGCTCTCGGCCCGCGAGGCCGTCGAGGGTGCGAGGGTGCCGCTCGATGTCACGGTCCGGTGCATCTGCCGGAGCTGCGGGGGACGGGGCGAGAGCTGGGCGGAGCCCTGCGGGCAATGTGACGGCTCAGGCCAGGAACTGGTGGCCCATACGGTCCACGTCTCGGTGCCGGCCGGTGTCGCCGATGGCGCCCGATTCCGTTTCACGCTGATGCCCGGACATCACCCGCCCACCCCGATCGAGCTCTTCGTGCTCGTCGGCTGACGTGGAACAGCACCTGCGCGTGTTCGCGCTCCTCAGCCGCCTGTGGGGCTGGCTCGGCCTGGTGACCGGGACCTCCCTGCTGCTGCTCGGCTGCGGCGCCCTGGTGCTGCTGTTCGACCCGGCGGCCGGTGTGGCCGCCCGCGTGACCGCGGTGCTGTTCGGCGTTCTCGGCGTCGTGGCCCTCGTGGTGGGCGGGTTGCACGTCCGGCTGTCCCGTCAGGTGTCGGACCGCCGGCCGCGGGCGGTGCCGGTCGGCGTGACGCTCGGCGTCGTGGATCTGCTCGTGCCACCATTCGGCACCGCGCTCGGGGCGTACGGCCTCTGGGTGCTGCTGAGCGCAGGGGGCCGGCGCCTGCTCGCCCCTGACGCTCCAGACGCCCGCGCACACTGACCATCTAATCCGGAAGCATGCCATCCTCATGAGCGACAGCCCCACTCCCGACGCCGTCCTCGACGCCCTGCGCGTCGTGATGGATCCCGACCTGCGGCGCGACATCGTCAGCCTTGGCTTCGTGAAGAACCTGCAGGTGGACGGTGGCCGTGTCTCCTTCGCCATCGAGCTCACCACCCCGGCCTGTCCCGTGAAGGACCAGCTGCACGCGCAGGCGCTGGCGGCCGTGCGGGCGGTGCCCGGCGTCACCGACGTGGAGGCCGCGCTCACCGCGCAGGTGCGTGGCGCCAGTGCGCCCGGACCTGGACGGGCACCACTCGACGGGGTGAAGAACGTCATCGCGGTGGGGGCCGGCAAGGGCGGCGTGGGCAAGACCACGGTGTCGGTCAACCTGGCCCTGGCGCTCGCCAGGTCCGGCAGCCGGGTCGGCATCATCGACGGGGATATCTACGGTCCCAACGTGCCGATGATGCTCGGCCTCGAGACGCAGCTCACGACCGATGGCCAGCGCATCGTGCCCGCCGAGAAGTACGGCCTGCAGGTCATCTCCATGGGATTCCTGACCGGCGACGACTCACCGGTCATCTGGCGTGGTCCCATGCTGCACGGCGCGATCCAGCAGTTCTTCCGTGAAGTCGCCTGGAAGGACCTCGACTACCTGATCATCGACCTGCCGCCCGGCACCGGAGACGTCGCGCTCAGCCTGAGCCAGACGGTCCCCGTCGTGGGGGCCATCGTCGTCACGACCCCGCAGCAGGTGTCACTGGCCGACTCGCGCCGCGCCGTCCGGATGTATCAGAAGCTCAACATCCCGATCCTCGGCCTCGTCGAGAACATGAGCTATCACACCTGCCAGAACTGCCTGTTCGAGTCCGATATCTTCGGCCACGGCGGCGGGGAAGCGCTCGCCACCTCGATGCAGATGCCCTTCCTGGGCCGCCTGCCGCTCTACCAGCCCATTCGCGAGGGCGGTGATGCCGGTGTGCCGCTCGTGGTGAGCGAGCCGCACTCGCCCGCTGCGCGGGCGTTCGTGAGCGTGGCCGAGAAGGCCGCCGCGCAGGTCTCGATCTCGGTGCACACGGCACTCGAGAAGGCGAAGGGCGTCATTCCGCTCACGCCGGTTCGCTGAGCGCGCGGCACGGCCGGCCGCCGAGGCGCGGGCCGACGTTTACGCGCGTGGAGTTTGCCGGTAGGATGCGGGCGTGACCGACATGCGCCTGCCGTTCCGCAAGCAGACCCTCGACAACGGGCTCGATGTGATCGTGCACGAGGATCACCACGTGCCGATCGTGGCCGTCAACGTCTGGTACCACGTCGGCTCCAAGGATGAGCAGTACGGGCAGACCGGGTTCGCCCACCTGTTCGAGCACCTCATGTTCGAGGGCTCCGCACACCACGATTCCGGCTACTTCGAGCCCCTGCAGCGCGCCGGGGGGACCCTCAACGGGTCCACCAACTCCGATCGCACCAACTACTGGGAGGTCGTGCCCTCGACTGCCGTGGATCTGGCGTTGTGGATGGAGTCGGACCGGATGGGCTACCTCCTGCCCGCCCTCACGACGACCCGCTTCGAGAACCAGCGCGACGTCGTGCTGAACGAGCGGCGCCAGAACTACGAGAACCGGCCCTACGGCCTCGCCCTCGTGGCCCTGAATGCGGCGCTGTTTCCCAAGGAGCACCCCTATCACTGGTTGACGATCGGGGCCGCCGAGGACATCCGTGCGATGCGGCTCGAGCAGGTGCAGGCCTTCTTCCGCGCCTACTACCACCCGGCCAATGCCTCGCTGGTCATCGCCGGGGACATCGAGACGGATCGGGCCTTCGACCTGGCCGCGCAGTACTTCTCGGAGATTCCCGCCGGTCAGCGCCCCGAGCCCGTCTCGGCCACCGCGACCCTGGCCGGAGAGTCCCGCCTCGTCCTCGAAGACACCGTGGAACTGCCGCGCCTCTACATGGCCTGGCTCTCTCCGGCCATGTTCGCCGACGGGGACGCCGACATGGACCTGGCGGCAGACATCCTCGCCAACGGCAAGACCTCGCGCCTGTACCGGTCGCTCGTCTACGACCGACGGCTCGCACTCGACGTCTCCGCCTATCAGCAGTCGCGCGAGATCGGTGGCTACTTCCTCCTGGTGCTGACCGCCGCGCCGGGACAGGACCTCGCCTCCCTGGCCGGTATCGTGGACGACGAGATCCGCAACCTGACACAGGGCGGCCCCAGCTACAGCGAGATGGAGCGGTGCGGCGCGCAGGCCGAGGCGCACTTCATGTACCGGCTGCAGACGGTCGGCGGATTCGGCGGCAAGTCCGACCAGCTGAATGCCTACAACGTCCTGAAGGACGATCCGGGGTTCTTCGAGCAGGATCTCGGGCGCTTCCGCGATGCGACCACCGAGTCGGTGCGCGAGGCGGCGGCCCGGTGGCTGCTGCCGGGCCGGCGTGTGCTGCTCAGCGTCGTGCCGAAGGGGCGTCTCGACCTTGCGTTGACGGCATCAACGCCGGTGTCGGTGTCGTGATGGCAGCCGATCGCACCCAGCTGCCTGCCATCGGCCCGGATCCGGCGTTTTCGTTCCCGCGCATCGAACGTCACACGCTCGCCAACGGCATCGCGCTCCGGACCGTCGAGCACATGAGCGCCCCGCTCGTGAGCTTCGTGGTGCTGGTCGAGGGCGGCTCGGCCTCCGACCCGGCGCACCTGGAGGGACTCGCGGCCCTCACGGCCGACATGATGGACGAGGGCACGGGCGACCTGAGCGCCATCGATGTCTCGGACCAGCTCGCGCGAATCGGGGCCAACTACGACAGCGACGTCGGCGCCGACGCCAGCACCTTCACCCTGACCACGCTGGCCCGGCACGTGGAGCGTGGCTCCACGCTGCTGGCCGACCTGCTGCTGCGGCCGAGCCTCCGGGACGCGGACTTCGACCGTGTGCGGAAGCTTCGGGTCGATCGTCTCCGGCAGATTCGCGACCTCCCGCAGGCGGTCGCGGACCGTGCGATGCTCCGGCTGCTCTACGGCGAGCATCCGTACGCGCACCAGCCGCTCGGGACGAGTGCCGGGCTCGCCAGGACCAGCCTGGACTCGGTGGTGGCGTTCCACGGGGCGAGCGTGCAGCCTGCGAGCATCACCGTGGTCGCCGGGGGCGCGCTGTCCCATGCGACGCTCCGCGA
>JABFRY010000309.1 GCA_013140955.1 Acidobacteriota bacterium | reverse complement strand
CGATGAACCCCTGCCCGTGCGGGTGGTCGGGGTCCGGGGTGCGCCCCTGTCGGTGCCCCGCCGCGATCGCGGCGCGCTATCGCGCCCGCGTGTCGGGGCCGCTCCTCGACCGGTTCGACCTGCGGCATCGGCTCGCCGACGTCCGGGCCCGGCTGGCAACGCTCGAGAGCCGGTTGGGCCGGGCGACCACGGGTGCCCAGCACACGGCGCGGCGGCGCTTTCACGAAGCGGCGGCACGGCTCGAGGCGCTGAGCCCGCTGTCGGTGCTCGGCCGCGGCTACGCCGTCTGCTGGAACGAGGACCGGACCGCGGTGCTGCGCGACGCCACGACCGTCTCCCTGGGCCACCAGGTCCACGTGCGTCTCGCACGAGGCACGATCAACTGCACGGTCACCGGCAGGAACGAATGAGCATGGACCCCACCATCAAGGACTTCGAGGCGGCGCTGGCCGAACTCGAAACGATCGTGCGCAAGCTCGAAGAGGGCGACCAGTCCCTCGAGGCCTCCCTGCAGCTGTACGAGCGGGGTGTTCAGCTCTCGCGCTTCTGTCACGCCCGCCTCGAGGAGGCCGAACACCGTATCGAGATCCTCAACGAGCGCGGCGAGCTGCGACCCGCCCCCGCGGGTCTCGGACTGCAGGACGAGGAGGGACGCGGCCGGCGATGAGCGTTCCCCTCAGCGACTATCTGCAGGGCTGCCGCGCCGAGATCGAGTCGATGCTCGCGACGGTGTTGCCGTCGCCCCCCGACTGCTTCCCCCCGCTGGCCGACGCGATGCAGTACAGCCTGCTGGCTGGCGGCAAGCGGCTCCGTCCGATCCTCTGCCTCGCGAGCGCCGAGGCCGTGGGCGGCGACCGGACGCTCGCGCGCCCCGCCGCGTGCGCCATCGAGCTGATTCACACCTACTCTCTGGTCCACGACGACCTCCCCGCGATGGACGACGATACGATGCGCCGCGGGCGGCCGACCCTGCATGTCGTCGCCGGGGAGGGCATGGCGATCCTCGCGGGGGACGGCCTGCTCACCGAAGCGTTCGGTGTGCTCGCGCGGGAGCCCGCGTCGTCCGACCCCATGGTCGTGGCCCGGAAGCTTCGCGTCATTGGTGTCGTGTCGGGTGCAGCGGGCGTCGCGGGCATGGTGGGTGGCCAGGCCATCGACCTGGCGGCGGTTGGCACATCGGCCGCGGCGGCATCCCGGCTCGACACCCCCGAGGCGCTCCAGGCCATGCACGCGCGCAAGACCGGTGCCCTCATTCGCGCGGCGGCCGTCGCGGGCGCGATCATGGGCGGCGGCCCCGAGGACGCCATCGAGGCGGTGGACGCCGCCGCGACGGAGTTCGGCCTGGCCTTCCAGATCGTGGACGACATCCTGGACGTCGAGGGCGCGTCCGAAGATCTCGGCAAGACCGCGGGCAAGGATGCGGCGGCCGGCAAGCCCACCTACCCTGCCCTGTACGGCATCGACCGGTCGCGCCAGCTGGCCGTCGAGTGTCTGGATCGCGCCGAGGCCGCGCTCGGCCGAGTGTCCCTCGGCGGCACGCGACTGCTCGAGATCGGCCGCTGGATCATCACCCGCACGAACTGAGATCGACGCCGCCCGATGTCCTCCCGCGCGCGCCTCGACCAGCTCGTCGTCGACCGGGGCCTTGCTCCCTCACGCGAGCGGGCGCGCGCCCTCGTGCTCGCAGGACGCATCCTGGTGGACGGCCGCGCCGTGACCAAGGCGGGGACGCAGATCGAGACAGGGGCACTGGTCGAACTGGAAAGCCCCGACCACCCCTACGTGGGCCGCGGCGGCGTGAAACTCGCGCACGCCCTCGATACCTTCGGCATCGGGGTCGAGGGCCGCGAGGCCCTGGACATCGGGGCGTCGACGGGCGGGTTCACCGACGTGCTGCTGCGACGCGGCGCCGTTCGTGTCGTGGCGCTCGACGTCGGCCACGGCCAGATCGACTGGACCCTGCGCAACGACCCACGCGTGGTGGTCATCGAACACTTCAACGCCCGTCGCCTGACGCCGGACATCCTGCCCGCCCCGGTCGACATCGTGGTGATCGACGTCTCCTTCATCTCGCTCGCCCACATCCTCCCGACGGTTCCCGCGCTCCTGCGTCCAGGGGCCGATGTGGTGACCCTGGTGAAGCCGCAGTTCGAAGCGGGCCGCGAACACGTCCGGAAGGGCATCGTGCGTGATCCCGTCGTGCACGCCGCGGTCCTCGACCGGGTGGCCGGCGTGGCGGCTGCGGTAGGATTGACCACCGTCGCCAGGACGACGTCACCCATCACCGGTTCCAAGGGAAACGTGGAGTTCCTCCTGCACCTGCGCCCATGACGTCCCCCAGCATTCCCCGGGTCGGCATCGTCGCCAAACGTGGGCTCACCGCAGCCGTCGAGCACCTCGTGCAGCTCGTCGCCTGGCTCACGACGCGCGGGGTCTCGCCCGTGTGCGAGGTGGACACGCACGCGCTGGGGGCGGGGCGCCTCTCCTGTGCGACCGCGTCACGCGAGGACCTGCCACGCGTCGTGGACCTCATCGTCGTGCTCGGCGGCGACGGCACGCTCCTGGGCATGGCCGACCGCATCGGGCAGGCCGGGTGCGACATCCCGATCCTGGGAGTCAACTTCGGCAACCTGGGATTCCTCACCGAGATCCGAATCAGCGAGGTGTACGACTCGCTCGAGGCCGTGCTCGCCGGGACGGCCACGTTCGACCACCGCCTGATGCTGGCGGCAGAAGCCGAGCGCAAGGGACGCGTCTTCGACTCGCGCATCGTCCTCAACGACGTGGTGTTCACCAAGACGGCGCTGTCGCGGATGATCGAGCTGTCCGTCTCGGTCAGCGGGCGGTTCGTGACCAGCGTCCGCGCCGACGGCCTCATCATCGCCACCGCGACGGGGTCCACGGCGTACAACCTGGCGGCGGGCGGGCCCATCGTGCACCCGCTCGTGGATGCGTTCGTCCTCACGCCCATCGCCCCGCACACGCTGACGAACCGACCGGTGGTCATTCCAGGCTCGTGCGTCGTGGAAGTGCAGCCGCAGCTGAACGGCGCGCCCGAAGACAGCTTCGTCACCTACGACGGCCAGTCGGGCTATCCGCTGCAGGAAGGCGATGTGATCCGCGTCCAGCGGGCCAGCGCGACGCTGCGACTGGTCAAGCCGCCGGCCCGGGGCTACTTCGAGCTGCTGCGCGAGAAACTCAAGTGGAACGAACGCTGATCGCCCACGTCAACGACCGCCGGCCGCCTCCCGCTGGCGCTGGTTCCTGAAGAAGAGCACCTGGAACTCACGCACGTTGCGGTTGTGCTCCGCCAACGTCCTCGCGAACACGTGCGAGCCGTCGTTGCGGCTCACGAAGTAGAGGTAGGGCACGTCTGCCGGAGCCAGGGCGGCCTCGAGGGCGGCGCGGCCCGGTGCGGCGATGGGCCCGGGGGGCAGACCCGGATAACGGTAGGTGTTGTAGGGCGAATCCAGCTGCAGGTCCACGCGCCGGATGTTACCGTCGTAGCGGCCCGCCTTCCTGAGGGCGTAGACGACGGTGGGATCGGCCTGCATGCCCATCCCGATGCGCATCCGGTTGCGGTAGACCGCTGACACGAGCGACCGTTCGTCTGCCCGGGCCGTTTCCTTCTCGATGAGCGAGGCCAGGGCCACGACCTCGCGCACGGACAGGCCCTGCGAGGCGGCGGAGGTGCGCAAGGCATCGGAGAACGTGGCCGTGAACCGATCGACCATCAGACCCACCAGCCGCGCCGCCGGCACACGCCGGGGGACCGAATAGGTCTCGGGAAAGAGATACCCCTCCAGGTCCGGCGCCTCGGGATCGAGTTCAGCGATCGGTGCCGGATCACCGGCGGCCTCGACGAAGGCCTCGGCCGGGCCGAATCCGCCAGACTCGTAGATCCCGGCCATCTCCTCGATCGTCAGCCCTTCCGGAAAGGTCACCCGCTGCTCGAACACGCGACCGGCCACGAGGAGGTCGACCACCCCCACGGCGCTGAGGGGTGCGTCGAAGCGATATTCCCCGGCCTGCAGCTGACGCGCCGCATCGGCCCACCAGAGGGCGGCGCGGAACGCCAGCTCATCCCGGACGACACCGGCCTCGACCAGCCGGCGACCGATGGCGACGGGCGTCATCCCCTGGGGTATCTCGACGAATCGTTCCGGTTCGTCGTATCCCCGGTAGACCTCCTGCATGCGCCCCCACAGCAGCGCGGCGTACGCGCCGGCGGCAAGGGCCGAGGCCCCGACGAGGAGGACGCCGAGCAGCAGCAGCTTTCTCACGACGTTTCGTCCAGATAGTCCTGCAGGATGATCGCGGCCGCCGCCGCATCCAGGCGCGCCTTGCGCACGCGCCAGTCGCGCTCCCGGACGGCCAGACGGCTCTCCGCCTCGCGGCTGGTGAGCCGCTCGTCCTGCAGGGTGATGGGCAGCCCGGTCCGCAGGCCGAGGGCCTGCGAAAACAGCCTGACTTTCGGCGTGAGGTCGTTGTCGGTCCCGTCGAGCCGCCTGGGCAGCCCCACCACCACCCGGGACACGCCGTCCTCCTCGTGCCGCAGCACCTCCACCGCGGTCACGGCCTGCTCGATGGCGGACACACCCAGGCCGCGGACGTTGAGCACCCCGAGGGGCCTCGCGAGGGTCCGGGTCGGGTCGCTCACCGCCATGCCGATGCGGCGCTCCCCGACGTCCAGTCCGACCACCCGTCCCCCACGCACGAAACTGTACACCAGGCCCTGCGGGACCAGACGCTGCGGGGTCAGCCCCCAAAGGGGACCGCGGTGGAGGACACCGGCCGGAGGGTGGCTCTGCAGGACTGTGCCGTGGCGTGCCAGGGTCCGATAGATCCGGAGACCCGACGAAGGACTCGCCCATGACCCCATCACGCGGACCACGCACGGCCACTTCCCTCGTCTGCCTCGCCCTGCTGCTCCTGGCGGTCCCCATGTCGGGCCTCGTACGCGGCGTCCAACCCATCGCCCAATCCGAGCCTCGGCCGGACCCCCAGGATCCCCCTGCAGACGCGGCGCCCGATCACGAGCCGACCACCGCTCCCGCCGAGCCGGATGGCCAGGCGGTGCCCGGAGTCGACACGCCAGACCTCCCAGACGGGCCGCAGCCGCCCACCCCGATTCCGGCGACTGACACAGCCTCGCCCGCAGCACCGTTACCCGCAGCACCGTCACCCGGCGCACCGTCGCCCGGTGCCTCGGCGCCTGAGGCACCGGTTCCGTCCGACGCACCAGGCGCGTCGGGCCTGGCACGACGGAAACGGGACCAGCCGTCCCCCGAGATGGAGGCCCCAACGCCAGCCGATCGCACGGCGCTCGTGGCCCGGCGCATGGAGGCCTTGCGCCAGGAGGCCGACGCGCTGGTCAGTGAGGGCCGCACGCTCATGGCGGAACTCCGTCGCCTGGAGATCGAGCGGGACACGCGCGCAGAGGAGCTTCGGGCTGCCGACGCGGCGGTGCTCGAGGCCGAACAGGCCGAACAGGCCTCCGCCGAACGCCTGCTCCGCCTGGAGCAGACGCGGGTCGAGCAGACGCCGGACCTCGAAGCCCGGCTGGTGGACCTCTACAAGCGCGGCACCCGGAGCCGCCTGCGGCTGCTGGTGGATGCCCGCACGGTGCAGGAC
>JABFRY010000177.1 GCA_013140955.1 Acidobacteriota bacterium | reverse complement strand
TATTGAAGCCATCGAGGATGTTGAAGGTGTCGAGACCGTCCACGCCGCCGTCCGGCGTGGTTCCCCCGCCTTGCAGCGTGCGTGGCGCGCCGGCGGCGGTTGTCCCGCTGGCGACGAGGATGTCGGTGCAGACGGCCGCGGCCACTTCGGCCTCACCCACGGTGGCGCAGGTGAGGCCCGTGCAGCTGCCGGCGGCGAGTTGCCGGCGCGCGATCTCGGGGGTCTTGTGTGCCTTGAAGTGCGGGCGCAGGCGGCAGGCGCCCGTGGCGAAGAAGGCGGCCATGCGCGCGATGTTGCGATCCAGGGCGGCGCGGTCCACGAGCAGGGCCGGCGTGGGGACGTCGAGACGGGTGCGTGTCGGCATCGACACGACGGTAGCATGCCGTGGCGGCACCGCGCCTCGGCGACGCCCGCCCGGCGCGAGGACATCGCCGATGCCGGTGCTGCGCCTCCGCGTCCGCGGGCACGTCTGCTCGGGCATCCCGGACGGAAAACGTCGTGCGCCCGCCAGACGCCCTTGCTACGATGGCGCCGCCGCGGGCCGTCCTCCTCCCCGTGGCAGGAGGAGGCGTCCATGCGCAGGCTGATCGTGCTTCCGTTGCCACTGCTCGTCGTGTTGTTCGGGACCGGTTGTGCGCTGTCCGCAGGCGTGCAGCGCAACTCCGAGGCCATTGCGGCGAGTACCGAGGTGATCGGCACCAACACCGAGGCCGTGCGTGCCTCCACGGCGGCCACCAGTACGCTCGTCGTGCCCCTGCAGGGCGTCGAGCGCCTGCGCGGGCCACTCGAGGCCGTGGCTGGTCTGGAGCCCGCGCTCGGCGCTGTCGCCAGACTGGACGGACCGATGACGCAGGTCGCGTCCCTCGATGCCGGCATGCGCACACTCGCCGGGCTGGAGGGGCCGATGAATCGCCTGGTGGCCATCGGCCCCGGGCTGGACGCGACCGCGGCGCTCGGTCCCTCGATGAACCGGCTGGCGGCCATGCGTTCGAGTCTCGACGCGGTGTCCGCGCTCGAACCCGCGCTGGGCCGGGTGGCGGGCCTCGATGCGCAACTCGGGGCCGTGGCGGCGCTCGGCCCCTCCATGGCCGAGCTTGGGCGGCTGCGTGAGCCGCTCGAACGCGAGGCGGCGCTCGAAGCGTCGCTGTCGGGCCTGGCGTCGGCCGGCGCCATCCTGCAGCGCCCGATCCTGCTCGCCCTGGTCGGTCTCGCGGCCCTGGCGGCCTGGGGCCTCGTCACGTTCGTGGCCGTGCGCGCTGCGATGACGAGCGCTGCCCGTCGCGCGCGATCCGGCGCCTGAGTGCGGGCGCGGTGTCGGGGGCGGCGACCGATTGTCGGGCCCGCTCGCGTGCCGGGCTCCACGAGCGCGACGCTGCCGCGTCGCGCTCGTGAGGTCCGGCGTTGTAACGCCGGTGAGCGCAGGGGCACCATCCCTGCGAGCCTGGCCGGTGCGACCTCGTGGTACGCAGACATCGATGACGGCGCGTCGCGCACGTCGCCGTCGCACGGCACCCGACGGCGTGGGATGTGTCGGACGTGGCGTGCGTCGCGCGTGGCGCGCGCGGCGGAGGCCGAGATTGCGATTGACAGTTGTCGATCGCGGCGGTAGGTTCCACGCGGGACTGGCGCATCCGTCGTGCAACGCCGCGTGGGCGCTGCAGACCGGGCCGCGTGGGCTGCGCAGACCGAGACGTGCTGTCCGAGGAGTACTGTCCATGACATCCGGCAAGGAGTGGCACCAGCTACCGCGTCCCGTGGCGATGACGCGGCTGGTCGAAATCAGGAACGAGCTGCGCCAGACGAATCTCTTCGACACCGAGGAGCCGCCGCTGCCCGCGGCCACTGTTGCGGCGCCGTCCGACGTCCTCGTCGCCCGCACCATCGACGGCACCTGGAACGACCTCCGGTGCCCGCACATGGGAGCGGCCAACACGCGGTTCGGCAGGAACATCCCGCTGTCGGAGGCGGCGCCGGACACCGAGCGCATGCTCACGCCGAACCCGCGGGTGGTGAGCCAGACCCTCTTCACACGCACCACGTTTCAGCCGGCGACGATCGTCAACCTGCTCGCGGCCGCCTGGATCCAGTTTCAGGTCCACGACTGGTTCCAGCACGCGCCGGGCACACCGGCGGATGCGCACGAGATCCCGCTCGCCGACGGCGACTCCTGGCCCGAGCGGCCCATGCGCGTGCCCCGGACGCCGGCCGATCCGGCAGCTGTCCCCGGCTCCACCCGCCCCCCGGCGTACGTGAACCAGAACTCGCACTGGTGGGACGGCTCGCAGGTGTACGGGTGTACGGCGGCCGCGCAGGCCGCCATCCGCACGGGCGAGGGCGGACGCGTGCGGGTGAACGCGGACGGCCGCCTCCCGCTGGACCCGGCGACCGGCTTCGAGACGACCGGCTTCACCGACAACGGGTGGATCGGGCTGAGCCTGCTGCACGCGCTCTTCGCCCTCGAGCACAACGCGATCTGCGCGCACCTCGCCAGCCGGTACCCGGCGAGTTCCGACGAACAGCTGTTCCGGCAGGCGCGGCTCATCAACGCTGCCCTGATGGCCAAGATTCACACCGTGGAGTGGACGCCCGCCATCCTGCCGCACTCGATCGTGAAGACCGCGATGCACACCAACTGGTTCGGCTTCCTCGGCGACGCCCAGAAGGTGTTCCCCGGCCTCGACGACAGCGAGGTGCTGGGGGGCATTCCGGGCTCGCCGACCGACCATCACACCGCGCCGTACTCGCTCACCGAGGAGTTCGTGTCGGTGTACCGGTTGCACTCGCTCATCCCCGACGACTACACGCTGCGGTCGGCGGCCACCGGGGCGGTGCTCGGCGAGTTCGAGCTGCCGCAGGTCTCGGGTCGGGCCGGCCGCGAGCTGTTCGCGCGGTTCGACTCCACCGACCTCTTCTACTCACTCGGCGTCGCGTATCCAGGCGCGCTCAGGCTGCACAACTTCCCGCGTCACCTGCAGGACCTGCTGAAGGACACCGGCGAGCGCCTCGATCTGGCGACCGTGGACATCCTGCGCGACCGGGAGCGCGGCGTGCCCCGCTACAACCAGTTTCGGCGCCTGTTCCACAAGCTGCCGGTCACGAGCTTCGAGGAACTGACCGACAACCCCGAGTGGGCGGCCGAGATCAAGCGCGTGTACAACAACGATCTCGAGGCGGTGGACCTGCTGGTCGGCCTGATGTGCGAACCGTTGCCCGAGGGGTTCGGCTTCAGCGACACGGCCTTCCGCGTGTTCGTGCTGATGGCGTCCCGTCGGCTCAAGAGCGACCGCTTCTACTCGCAGGACTACCGCCCTGAGGTGTACACCCAGGAAGGCATCGACTGGATCGAGCAGCACACGATGCTCGACGTCCTGAAGCGGCACTGGCCCGGGCTGGCGCCGGCGCTCGAGGGGCTCGAGAACGCATTCCATCCGTGGCGGACCGTCGGAGGACGGGCGTAATGGCATTCGAGGACATCTTTCAGCCGCTGTCGTTCCGCAACCTTACGGTCAAGAACCGGATCTTCCGGTCCAACGTCTCGGGGCGCTTCGACAACTACGACGGGTCGGGCAACCAGGCGCGCATCAACTGGGAGACGCGCTTCGCCAAGGGCGGGGTGGGCGCGATCATCTCCTCGTTCGTCCCGGTCCACGTCCGGGGCCGCATCGTCCCCAACTACGCGATGATCGACGACGACAGCCGCATCCCGTTCTGGCGGGCGGTTGGACGGGCCGTCCACGAACACGACTGCAAGTTCATCCTGCAGCTCAGTCATGGCGGCCGCCAGCGCGACATCAACGGCATCGAGTACCCGAAGGGCCTCTCGTCCACCGGCAAGAGCGACCCGATCCACGGCTTCGCGTGCGAGCGGATGACCGTGGCGCAGATCCACGAGGTCGTGGACCAGTTCGCCGAGGGCGCACGGCGGGCCCGTGAGGCCGGACTGGACGGTGTGGAGCTGCACGGCGCGAACGGCTACCTCATCACCCAGTTCCTCAGCTCCGCCATCAACGACCGGAAGGACGAGTACGGCGGCTCGCTCGAGAACCGCGCCCGCTTCGTGCTCGAGGTGGTGCGGGCCATCCGCGCCCGCGTCGGCGACGATTTCCATCTCCAGATGAAGATCAGTGCCCAGGAGTTCGACGACGCCATCGCGTTCCTCGGCATCGGGCCGTCGGGCAACACCCTCGACGAGTCGGTCCAGGTCGCCCGCTGGCTCGTCGAGGCCGGGGTGGATGCCCTCCACGTGTCGACCGGCAGCTTCTTTCCGCACCCCCGGAATCCCGCCGGCGCCGACCTGCCGGTCGAGGACCTGGCGCAGTCCTACGACACGATGATCTCGAGCGGGGAGCGGACCTTCGCCAACTTCCTGCTCTTCAGCGGCATGTCCGGCATTCTCGCGCGACGCGCGTGGAACGACGCGGCCGGTCCGCCCGAGGAGATCGAAGGCAAGAATCTGCCCGATGCCCGTGCCATCAAGATGGCCGCGCGGGTCCCGGTCATCTGTACCGGCGGCTTCCAGACCGCGTCGGTCATCGCCCGGGCGCTGCGCCAGGGCGATTGCGACGCGGTGAGCATCGCGCGTCCGCTCATCGCCAACAACGACCTCGTCGAGATCTTCCGGCGCGGACAGGACCGGGCGGATCGGCCGTGCACCTACTGCAACAAGTGCCTGGTGAACGTGGTCGAGAATCCGCTGGGCTGTTACGACCAGTCGCGGTTCGAGTCGCGCGAAGCGATGGTGGCCCAGATCATGTCGGTGTTCGACCCGCCACCGTTCCGGTAGGCAGGATGGCCGTCGTGGCGACGGCCGTGGAGTGGCTATGACGACCGAACGGACAGCAGCGGTGGGAGAGGAAACCATCGGACCGGACGAGGATCGCCTCGTCGCCGAGTTCGTGTCGTTTCTTCAGGCATCCAGCACGACGCGCTACCCCCACGGGACGATGCGTCGCTTCAATCAAGCGCGCGCAGCCGGGTGCGTGGACGCGGAGTTCACGGTGCTGGACCTGGCGCCGTCGAGCCGCGTGGGTCTCTTTGCCGCGGCCCGGACCTACCCGGCACGGATCCGGTTTGCGAGTGCCACGTCGGAGTCCGACAGCGAGCAGGACATCCGCGGCATGTCCATCCAGGTGTCGGGCGTCGAGGGGAACAACCTCACTCCCGGCGCCACCACGCAGGACTTCGTGCTCTTCAGCCACCCGGTGATGCTCGCGCCCACGGCGCGCGACTTCTTCGAGCTGCTCAAGGCCAACGAGGCCGGCGGCGCCGAGCGCGTGGCCTACTTCCTCGCGCACCCGCGCTCGGCAGCCATCGCCGCCGCGGCGCAGCAGCACCACCTGTCCCATCTGGACATCCCGTACTTCAGCGCCACGCCGTACCGCTTCGGCCCCGGCCGCGCGGTGAAGTACCGGGTGCGGCCCACCTCGCAGCGGCTGAGTGCGAAGCCGCCGTCCTGGACGCCCACCTACTTGACCGACGCGTTGCGCGATCACCTCCGCCAGGTCGAGGCCAGCTTCGACGTGTTCGTGCAGTTCCAGCTCGACCCCGCACGCCAGCCCATCGAGGACGCGACGGTCGAATGGCGCGAGGAGGACACGCCGTACCAGCTGGTGGCCCGCATTCGCATCCCGGTGC
>JABFRY010000413.1 GCA_013140955.1 Acidobacteriota bacterium | reverse complement strand
CCAGGAGCACCAGCACGGCCGGCACGATCGTCATGGCGAGCAGCAGGGCCACGAGCTTGGCCCGGAACCGGGCGAAGGGCAACGCCCGGCGCCGCTCCACCAGCAGCTTGACGATGTTGCGCACCAGGACGAAGCCCAGCGCAACGAGCATGGTGAGATTGGTGGCCGACAGCGCGTAGAGCACGACCTCCGTCAGGAAGTCGGGCGCGAGGCGGGACGAGCGGCTGGCGAGGGTGAGAAATCCGGCCAGGAGGACGAGCAGCACCGCGACGCCCGCCAGCAGCAGGCGGGTGTTGTCACGGATCGGCGTGCGTCCGCTCGGGGGCACGGGCTACTCCTTGGCGTTCAACAGCTGCTTGAGCTCGCTCATGAACTCGCCGATGTCGCGGAAGTGGCGGTAGACCGACGCGAACCGGACGTAGGCGACCTTGTCCAGGCGCTTGAGCTCGTCCATCACGAGCATGCCGATCTCGTCGGTGTCCATCTCCTTCTCGGGCCGCTCCTGCAGCCCGGCCTCCACCCGGTCGGCCACGGCCTCGAGCGCGGCAACGCTGACCGGTCGCTTCTCGCACGCCTTGAGCAGCCCGGCAATCAGCTTCTGCCGATCGAACCGCTCGCGGCTGCCGTCCTTCTTGATCACCATGTACGGGATCTCGTCGATCCGTTCGTAACTGGTGAAACGCCGGCCGCATGCCAGGCACTCCCGACGGCGGCGGATGACCTCCCCTTCCTTGCTCTCGCGGGAGTCGACGACCTTATCGCCCAGATGGCCGCAGAACGGGCACTTCATCACGTCCCCCAGATCCTTCAGACTGCGCCTGCGCAGATTCGCTGGCGAGGCCTTTCAGCCGGCGAACGCTCCACCCATCCTGCGCCATGAACACGACGCCGGCGATCGTCACCGGCACGAAGGACATCGCATGCAGGAAGATCGCCGCCGCCACCGCCTGGTCGTTGGGCGCTCCGAAGAAGACCGTCAGAGCGACGCGATAGGCTTCGTGAAATCCTCCCACGCCACCCGGCGTGGGCACGGAGATGCCGACGACCAGCAGTGCCTGCACCAGAAACGTCCCGGAGAACGGCAATGGAATGCCGAAGGCCCGCGTGACGAGCCACGATTCCAGCGCGTAGGCGAGCCAGACCGGAATCGACAGCAGGAGCGCCGCCACGAACATGCCGGGCTCCCGCGTCGCGGCAAGCCCACCCCCGAACGTCGTCGCGGTCCTGGCCAGGGTGCCCGCCAGCTTCGCGGGCAGGACACGCGCGAGGCTCTGCACCAGCGTGCCAAAGCGTTCCGGGTGCGTGGCAAGCAGCCACATGGCGCCGAGCAGTCCGAGCGCGACTGCGGCTGCCGCAGCGGCCGACGCCCGGACGGGCGCCAGGAGCGACTCCGGAATGAGCGCCGCGCCCGAGAAGAGCCAGGCGAAGGCTCCGAGGAGCATCAGGACGGCCACCAGGTCGAGCACCCGCTCGAGCACCACCGTCGCGAACGTGGCCGTGGCACTCAAGTGCTCCTGACGCGCCAGCAGGTACGGGCGCAGCACGTCGCCCATGCGTGCCGGAAGCAGACCGAGCGCCGCGAATCCGATGATGGTCGTCCGGAACGCGGGCCGAAACCTCACGGGTCCGACGACCGGGTGCAGCAGGCACTGCCAGCGCCACGTCCGCAGCACGTACGCCACCAGCAGGGCCAGCAGGGCCCCGATCAGCATGTCGATCCGCGCACCGCGGATCCCGTCGAGCACGGCGCCGAGATTGGCATGCCGCAGGAACCACCAGAGCAGGACGACGGCGAGGGCGCCGGCCAGCGCGGCATGGAGGCGTGTGTGCACAGGGAAGTCCGAAAAGAGAGACCTACAATATATCAGGCCGTGCCCGTTGCCGACCCGAGGGTCTAGCGTACGGTTGCGAGCCTCCGGACGGCCCGGTAAGATGCCGCCTCCCACGAGGTATCGGCACGTGCATCCCTCCCCACCGCTCATCGAGACCCGGCTCGCAGGCCGCCTTCCGGATCGGCACGGCAAGGTTCGCGATCTGTACGACGCCGGGGACGACCTCCTGCTCGTCGCGACGGACCGGATCTCCGCCTTCGACTACGTGCTGGGTTCCGGCATTCCCGACAAGGGGCGCGTCCTGACCCAGTTGTCGGCGTTCTGGTTCGGCCGCACCGCGGACATCGTCGCCAATCACCTGCTGACGACCGACGTCGCCCGTTATCCTGCCCCGTTCCGGGACGAACGGCGCGCCCTCGACGGGCGATCGATGCTGGTGCGCAAGACCGCGCCCCTCGCCATCGAGTGCGTGGCCCGTGGATATCTGTCGGGATCCGGCTGGAAGGACTACTGCGCCAGCGGCATGGTCTGCGGCCACCGGCTGCCCGCGGGTCTCCGTGAGTCGGAGCAACTCCCCTCGCCCATCTTCACACCGGCGACGAAAGCCACGTCCGGCCACGACGAGAACATCACCGAACAGGCCGCCGCGGCCCTGGTCGGCGAGGCCCTGCTGGAACGCGTGAAGGCCCTCACTCTCGCGCTCTACGAACGCGGAGCCGCGCACGCCGCGTCCTGCGGCATCGTCCTGGCGGACACGAAGTTCGAGTTCGGGCTCACACCCGCCGGCGATCTGCTCCTGATCGATGAGGCGATGACGCCCGACTCCTCGCGCTACTGGCCCCGTGACGGCTACGCCCCGGGTGGACCACAGCCGAGCTTCGACAAGCAGTTCGTCCGCGACTACCTCGAGACGATCCGCTGGAACAAGCAGCCGCCCGTCCCCGCGCTGCCTGACGATGTCGTCCTCCGGACGCGCGCCAAGTACCTGGAGGCGTTCGAACGCCTGACGGGACGGGAGCTCGCGTGACGCCACTCGGGGAGCAACTCGACCGGGTGATCGACGAGATGCTCACACGCGGCATCACCTACGAGGAGGCCCAGCGCGAGCTCGAACGGCGGTTCATCGTCCGGGCCCTCGACCGCACGCGCGGCAACCTCTGCCAGGCGGCGGGTGTCCTCGGCATGCACCGCAACACGCTCAGCCGCAAACTGACCGAACACCGCCTCCGCCGCCCGCCCTCCGCTTGACAGCTCCCGAGGGCCTCCCTAGAATTAGCAGTTGCGTGCAGCGAGTGCCAATCGCCCTGAGGGGCGATACGCGCTCCGCCCGCGTCGAGGCATCTTTCAGACAGGGGTGGTCCACCCCGCATCCGCAGAGACCAGACAGCTCTGGAGTCGACTCACATGAAAGTTAGACCGCTACACGACCGCATCATCGTTCAGCGCATCGAGGAAGGCGAGCAGAAGGTCGGCGGGATCATCATCCCCGACTCGGCCAAGGAGAAGCCGCAGCAGGGCAAGGTGATCGCTGCCGGCCAGGGCAAGGTGAAGGAAGACAGCACCCGCCAGCCCCTCGACGTCAAGGAGGGCGACACCATCCTGTTCGGGAAGTATTCCGGCCAGGAGATCAAGATCGACGGCGAGGACTACCTCATCATGCGCGAGGACGAAGTGCTCGCGGTTCTCGAGAGCAAGTAGGAGCGAACGCAGATGGCAAAGCAGATCATTTACGGTGAGCAGTCGCGCCAGGCGATCCTCAGAGGCGTCAACCAGCTCGCCGACGCCGTGAAGGTGACCCTGGGTCCGAAGGGTCGCAACGTCGTCCTCGACAAGAAGTTCGGCTCGCCGACCATCACCAAGGACGGCGTCACCGTCGCCAAGGAGATCGACCTCAAGGACCCGCTCGAGAACATGGGCGCCCAGATGGTCCGCGAGGTGGCGAGCAAGACGTCCGACACCGCCGGTGACGGCACGACGACCGCCACGGTGCTCGCCCAGGCCATCTACCGGGAGGGCGCGAAGAACGTGGTCGCCGGCGCCAACCCGATGGAACTGAAGCGCGGCATCGAGCGCGCCGTCGAAGTGGTCGTCGCCGAGATCAAGTCGCTGGCTCGCCCGGTGAAGGGCAACATGATCGCGCAGGTGGGGACGATCTCCGCCAACAGCGACTCGACGATCGGCAACATCATCGCCGAGGCCATGGAGAAGGTGGGCAAGGACGGCGTGATCACGGTCGAGGAAGCCAAGACGCTCGAGACCTCTCTCGACGTGGTTGAAGGCATGCAGTTCGACCGCGGCTATCTCTCGCCGTACTTCGTGACCGATCCCGAGCGCATGGAAGTGGTCCTCGAGAACCCGGTGATCCTCATCCACGAGAAGAAGATCAGCTCGATGAAGGACCTGCTCCCCGTGCTGGAACAGGTGGCGCGTCTCGGCCGTCCGTTGCTCATCGTCGCCGAGGACGTCGAGGGCGAGGCGCTCGCGACCCTGGTGGTGAACAAGCTCCGCGGCACGCTGGCGGCGGCGGCGGTCAAGGCTCCCGGCTTCGGCGATCGCCGCAAGGCGATGCTCGAGGACATCGCGATCCTCACGGGTGGCCGCGCGATCACCGAGGATCTGGGCATCAAGCTCGAGAACATCAAGATCGAGGACCTGGGCAAGGCGAAGAAGGTCACGATCGACAAGGACAACACCACCATCGTCGAAGGTGCGGGCACGTCGACGGCCATCGAGGGGCGCGTGAAGCAGATCCGGGCGCAGGTCGAGGACACGTCCTCCGACTACGACCGTGAGAAGCTCCAGGAGCGGCTCGCGAAGCTGGTGGGCGGTGTCGCGGTGATCAAGGTGGGCGCGGCGACCGAGACCGAGATGAAAGAGAAGAAGGCTCGTGTCGAGGACGCCATGCATGCCACGAAGGCCGCGGTCGAGGAAGGCATCGTTCCGGGCGGCGGCGTCGCCCTGCTGCGTGGCGGCAAGGCGCTCGACGGCCTGAAGCTCGATGGCGACCAGGGTGTCGGCGTCCAGATCATCCGCCGCGCGATCGAGGAGCCGATGCGGTGGATCGCCACCAACGCCGGCCAGGAAGGCTCCATCGTCGTGTCCCGCGTGCGCGACATGAAGCCTGACGAGGGCTTCAACGCCTCGACCGAGGTGTACGAGGATCTCGTCAAGGCGGGCGTCATCGACCCGGCGAAGGTCGTCCGGAACGCCCTGCAGAACGCCTCGTCCATCGCGTCGCTGCTCCTCACGACCGAGGCGCTCGTCTGCGAGATTCCCGAGGACAAGAAGGAAGCGCCTGCTGCTCCCGGCGGCATGGGCGGGATGTACTAGGCGGGGTTCGCCGAGTAGCCGTCCCTGCCGGGGCTCCGGCTTCAGCAGTTCGACGACGAAGGGGTCGGCCGTGGGCCGGCCCCTTCGTGCGTACAGTGGAACTGGCCAGGGCCTGGGCCGGGCGACTCGCGCCCCAGCCTCAGCGAAGGGTGAACGTCAGTTCGATCCGGACGAGCACGGCCACGGGTTGTCCCATCCTGGTGCCGGGCTGGAAGCGCCACTGCCGGGCGGCCTTGATCGCCTCCTGATCGAGACCGAAGACCGAATCCAGCGAGCGCTCGACCGTGCAGTCCCCCACCGTCCCGGTCGGCAGCACCACGCACTCCAGCCGCACGAGCCCCTGAATCTTGGCTCGCATCGCATCCGCGGTGTACTCGGGACGGACCTGACTGATGAGCCGCGGGTTCTCGATACCGTTGCCCGGGCGGAACACGCCGCCCCCAGTGCCTCCGCCCGTGCCCTCGCCAAGGCC
>JABFRY010000291.1 GCA_013140955.1 Acidobacteriota bacterium | reverse complement strand
GGGCCGCCACGAAGGGCAGCCCGTGCCGCCGCACCAGGTCGTCGGCCAGCTCCGTCGAGGTCGTGCCGTGCGCCGCGGCCCGATCACGCATCCGGGCCACGTCGAACTCCGCACCCCGCAGCACGGCCACGAGCAGGCTGACGGCCCGCGACGCGTTCCCGAACATCGAGGCCACCAGCGGCTGCAGGTCGTCTTCGGTGTCCACGATATCGCCGAATGGGGTGTTGTGCACCACCTGGGAAATGGCGGCAGCTTCGGCCGCGGCGCGGCTGATGAGCGAGCGGGTGTGCTCGAGCGCCACCGGATTCCGCTTCTGCGGCATGATGCTGCTCGACTGCACGAGCCCGTCGGCGAGCCGCAGGTAGCCCACCTCCGCAGTGCTCCACAGCAGCAGGTCCTGGACGACCCGCCCAAGCCCCACGAGCATGACCGAGACCGCGGCGGCACTCTCGAGCAGGTAGTCCACGGTGGCAATGCTGCCGTAGGTGTTGCCGGTCGGCCCGTCGAAGCCGAGCAGGTCGCTCGTTTGTTGCCGGTCGATGGGAAACCCCGTGCCGGTGATGGCGCAGGCGCCGAGCGGGCAGCGGTTCACGCTCGCCCAGGCCGCGCGCAGGCGCACGCCGTCGCGCTCCACCTGCTCGACGACCGCCAGCAGGTAGTGTGCGAGCGTGGTGGGCTGCGCCGGCTGCGTGTGCGTGTGCGCGGCGAAGAGGGTCTGCACGTGGGCGCCCGCCAGCGCGAGGAGCGCTTCGCGCAGCCGGACCGACTGCGCCACGAGGGCGAGCAGCCACTCGCGTTGCCGCATGCGGTACATCGTCATGTCGATGTCGTTGCGGCTGCGGGCGATGCGGAGCCAGCCGGCCACGTCGCGACCGCACGTCGCCTCGAGACGAGCCTCGATGTGAAAGAAAAGGTCTTCGCACGCCTCGTCGAAGGGCGCGGCCCGTACCTCGTTCTCGGGAATGGCATCGAGACCGTCGCGCACGGCGCGCGCGTGGCCGGGCGCCACGATGCCCCGGTCGGCGAGCATCACCAGGTGCGCCCGGTGGATCGCCAGCAGGGGCGCGAGGAAGAGCCGCTTGGCGTCCGCGAAGTTGACCTCGAGGACGTGCGAGACGTACTCGGGCTCGAACGGCATCAGTTGGCCACGGCCGGGGCGAGCCAGTCGCCGCGCCGCCTGGCCTGCGCAGACGTGGCCGTGGGATCCACCTCGAGCCGCCAGGCGCGGGCCGGCTCGGCACCCAGCACGACCTCGAGGCGGACCAGCGCCTCGCGACGGGCCACCAGCAGGGTGATGCGCGTGCCCGGGCGGTACTGCTCGAGCCGGTTGTCGAGACGATCGGCCCGGACACGGATGTCGTCGATGGCGAGGATCTCGTCGTCCACGTTCACGCCGGCCGCGTAGCCTGGCGTGTCGCGCCGCACCTGCGTGACGATCAGCCGGCCGTTGTCGTTGCGCGTGGAGAGGCCGAGCCAGGCGCGTGCTCCCGAGCCGATGCTCTGTGCCGCGGGCCGGAACCTGAGGCCGAGCGCCTGGAGCGCGTCGGCGTACTCCAGTTCCTCGGTGGACTCGGCCGCCCGGTCGAAGAAGGCGTCGAGCGACACGCCCGCCACCTCCTCCGCCACGGCCTGGAACTGCGCGGGGGTGTAGCCACGATCGCCGGCGAACCGGTCGTAGGCCAGACGCATGACGTCATCGAGCGACCTGGTGCCGTCGGTGGCCGCCCGGATCCGGGCATCGAGCAGGAAGCCGATCACGAACCCCTTCGTGTAGTAGCTGATGGCCGTGTTCACGGTGTTCTCGTCCGGCCGGTAGTACTTGATCCAAGCGTCGAACGAGGCCGCGCCCACCGACTGCACCAGGCGCCCGGGGGTGGTCTGGAGCTGCTCGATCTGGTTCGACAGCCCGTCCAGGTACTCCTCCTGCGTGGAGAGCCCGGCTCGGTGCACCACCAGCTCCGAGTAGTAGTCGGTGACGCCTTCGGCAATCCAGAGGCTGCGCGTGTGGTTCTCGTTCTCGTAGTCGAACGGACCGAGCTCCGCCGGCCGGAGCCGCTTGATGTTCCACGCGTGGAAGTACTCGTGGCTCGCCAGGTCGAGCCAGCCCAGGTAGGCGCGGCGCGTGCGCGTGGCCCAGCGCGTGGTCATGAGCACGGTGGAGTTCTTGTGCTCGAGCCCGCCGCCGGCCTCGGTGATGAGGTTGAGGAACACGTACTTGTCGTACGGGAGCTGGCCCCACAGGCGCAGGTGGGCAGCCACGAGGGTCTCGAGATCGCGCGCCGCCCGGGCGCCGTCGAACGTGCCCGACTCCCCTTCGTTGACCAGGTAGTGGCGCTTTCCGCCCACCGTGAACTCGTAGACGGCCGGGTTCCCCACCAGGATGGGCGAATCCACGAGCGTATCGAAGTCGGGCGCCCGGTAGCGGTGCGGGCCGCCGGGCATCTCGGCCAGCCCCGTCATCGACGTGGCCCACCCCGCGGCCGGCTCGATCGTCACTTCGTGCGGGCGCGTCAGGCCGTCGGCCAGTGTGAGGAAGGTGGGTGCGCCGTTCAGCATCGCGAAGCCGGCCTCCACCCAGTTGGTGCGGACGGTCATCTCACGTCCGTACACCCGGTAGCGCACCGTCACCACGTCGGCGCCGCCGGTGCTCACCGTCCAGCGGTTCTTCCGCGACTTGTCGATCGCCAGGGCCCGTCCGCCTGTGCCCGTGGCCTCGACGCCTTCCACGTGACGCGCGTACTCGCGCACCATGTAGGAGCCTGGCGTCCACACCGCCATCATCAGCTCCACCTCGCTTCGCCCCGCGGCCGGCACGCGCGCCTCCACCTCCACGTAGTGCGTGTGGGGGGCGGGGAACCTGAGGGTGTACTGCAGGGGTGCGGCGGCTGTCTGGGCCGAGACTGGGACGGTCATCATCAGGGCAACGCCGACCAGGAGCGTGGTGAGAAGCTTGGCGGGCATGAAGCGCATTCTATAGAATCGCCCCGGTTTGGTCCGCAAGTACCTCTTCTCCAGCGACCACAAGGTTGTCGGCCTGCAGTACGCCCTGGCGAGCCTGCTGTTCCTGCTCGTCGGATTCGGCCTGATCCTCATCATCCGCTGGCAACTGGCCTATCCCGGCATCCCGCTCCCGCTGGTCGGGGGCTGGTTTGGCGAGGCCAACGCACCGGGAGGCATCGTCCTGCCGGAGTTCTACAACCAGCTCTCGGGCATGCACGGCACCATCATGGTGTTCCTGGCGGTGGTGCCGCTGGCGGTCGGCGCGTTCGGCAACTATCTGGTGCCGCTGCAGATCGGCGCGCCCGACATGGCGTTCCCACGGCTCAACCGGGCCAGCTTCCAGCTGTACCTGCTCGGCGGCATCATCATGCTGGTGAGTTTCGCGGCCCCCGGCGGGGCGGCAGGCTCGGGGTGGACGTCGTACCCCCCGCTGGCGGTGCTGGCCACCGAGGGCCAGACGCTGTGGCTGGCGGGCATGTTCTTCGTCATCGTGTCGGCCATGCTCGGCTCGGTGAACATGATCACCACCATCGTGCAGCTGCGGGCGCCTGGGCTCACGTGGTTCCGCCTGCCGTTCTTCGTGTGGTCGCAGCTGGTGACGGCCTTCCTGCTCCTCCTGGCGTTCCCGCCGCTCCAGGCCGCGGCCGTGCTGCAGGGCATGGACCGCCTGGCGGGCACGGGGTTCTTCATGCCCACGGGCCTGGTGGTCGGGGGCGAGGTGCTGGCGCGCAGCGGCGGGGGCAGCCCGCTCCTGTGGCAGCACCTGTTCTGGTTTCTGGCACACCCGGAGGTCTACGTCCTCATCCTGCCGCCGCTCGGCATCGTGGCCGAGGTGCTCGCCAACAACGCGCGCAAGCCGCTCTGGGGCTACCGGCTGATGGTCTACGCCATCCTCGTGCTGGGCTTCCTCTCCCTCATCGTCTGGGCGCACCACATGTACCTCACGGGCATGAGCGCCGTGCTGAGCGGGTTCTTCCAGGCCACCACGCTCATCATCTCGATCCCGTCGGTCATCGTGCTCAGCTCGCTGGTGCTGTCGCTCCACGGGGGCTCGATCCGCTTCACCACGCCCATGCTGTTCGCGCTGGCGTTCCTCCCCATGTTCGGCATCGGCGGCCTCACGGGTCTGCCGCTCGGGCTCGCGTCCACCGACATCCCGCTGCACGACACCAACTACGTGGTCGGACACTTCCACTACGTGGTCGCCCCGGGCACGATGTTCGCCCTCTTCGCCGGCATCTATCACTGGTACCCGCGCGTGACGGGACGACTGCTCGACGACTGGCTGGGGCGCGTCCACTTCGCGGGCTCGCTGGTGTGCATGAACGTCATCTTCTGGCCGATGCTCGTGCAAGGTCTCGCCGGGGTGAACCGCCGGCTCTACGACGGCGGCCTGCAGTACGCGCTCGCACAGGACGTGCTCGGCCTCAACGTCCCGATGTGGCTGGGCGCGGTGGGCCTGGGTCTGTTCCAGCTGCCGTTCATCGTGAACGTGTTCGGCAGCCCCTGGTTCGGACGCGTCGCGGGCCGCAACCCCTGGGACGCCACCACGCTCGAGTGGTCGGCGGCGCCGGCGACGGTGGAAGGCGCGGCGTTCCAGGGCCCGCAGGTCTTCCGGCCGGCCTACGAGTACAGCGTGCCGGGCGCTCCCCACGACTTCCTGCCGCAGGACGCGCCGGGAGAGGCGCGATGACGGGCATCCCCTGGGCCGTCGAGCGGCGCCCCGACACCGGCGTCACCAACGCCACGCTCGGACTGTGGCTGTTCCTGGCCGCCGAGGTGATGTTCTTCGGATCGCTCGTGTCGGCCTACGCACTGCTGCGAAGCGGTGCGGACGGATGGCCCGTGCAGCGGGAGGTGGTGCGGCTGCCGCTCGGCATCCTGGACACCCTGCTGCTGCTCGGGGCCACGGCCGCGACCCTGCGAGCCTCGCGCGCGCTCCACACGGGCGCCACCGCGTCGTATCGCGGTTGGACGGGGGCCGCCCTGGCGCTCGGCGCCGCGTTCCTGGGCGCCAGCGCCCTCGAGTGGGCCGGACTCGTCGCGCGGGGCCAGGTGCCCTCGGCGAGCCTGTTCGCCGGCTTGTACTTCACGCTGACGGCGTCGCACGCCGTGCACCTGCTCGGCGCGCTGGCCGTGAGCGGGTACCTGCTCGGGCCGGGAGCCGGCCTGGCGCGGCTGGAGCCAGCACGCTACGCGCACCGCATAGCGGTGACGGCCGTCTACTGGCAGTTCGTGACGGCGGTCTGGCTCGTCCTCGTCGTGCTGCTGTATCTGCTGTAGGGAGACCACGTATCCATGGCCTGTCCTGTGTGCTTCTCACCCATCGAGTCCGCCGCGCGGTCGAGCCTGAACGTGGGCATCGGCGTGATGCTGGTGGTCACCGGCCTCGTCCTGGGCGGGGTGGGCGCGTTCCTCGCGTCGCTGGTGCGTCGGGCACGGCGGGGCATGAGCCTGCCGGCCGCCGACCCGGGGCGTTCCTGAGGCGCCGTGCTCGACTGGCTCCACCTTCCCGTGGCGGCGTCGGCACACGCCGGCGACATCGACCGGGTGCTCGTCCTCACGCACTGGCTGATGGTCGTGCTCTTCGCGGGCTGGGCGGCTTACCTCCTGTACGTGCTCGTCCGCTTCCGTC
>JABFRY010000363.1 GCA_013140955.1 Acidobacteriota bacterium | reverse complement strand
TTCACCACCTGCCCGGCCTGCACACGATCCGTCAGGTCGGCCGTCACGCCGACGACCAGCAGCACACGCCCGTCGTCCTCGGCCGCGAGCACCACCACGCCGCTGCCGATCTGGTCGCGGTGCCGATCGACCAGCGCCCGCAGTCCGGCCTTGTCGAGACCGCTGACGCGGCGTGCCACCAGCCGGATGCCGGCGACGGTGCTGAACGCCTCCGCTGCGGCTCCACCTGGCGCACCGAGCGCCGCCTGCATGCGCGCCTGCTGGAGATCGCGCGCCACGCGGCGGTTCTCCTCCTGCAGGGCCACGATGCGCGCCAGGAGATCGCCGGGCCGTGCGCCCAGGGTCGCGCCGATGCGCGCCAGTTCCTGCCGGGCGTGCTGGAAGGCGGCCACGGCCTCGAGGCCCGTGATCGCCTCGATCCGCCGGACCCCCGCGGCCACGCCGCTCTCCGAGACGATGGCGAAAAGGCCGATGTCGCCCGTCGCGCGCACGTGGGTGCCCCCGCACAGCTCCATGCTGATGCCAGGGACCGACACGACCCGGACGGTATCGCCGTACTTCTCGCCGAAGAGCGCCATGGCGCCTGCGGCGATCGCCTCCTGGGTGGAGCGGACGTCGGTGACGACCGGCGTGTTGCCCAGCACCTGCGCGTTGACGATCTGCTCGATGCGCGCCAGCTGCTCGGGAGTGAGCGCGGTGAAGTGCACGAAGTCGAATCGCAGCCGGTCGGGGGCCACCAGCGAGCCGGCCTGCTTCACGTGCGCACCGAGGACTTCCCGAAGCGCGGCGTGCAGCAGATGGGTGGCCGTGTGGTTGCGCCGTGTCGCGTCGCGTGCGGGTGCGGCCACATCGGCGGAGACCGCCCGGTCTTCGTCGAGGCGCCCGCTGTGCACGTCCACCTGGTGCAGGCGGGGCCATCCCGGTGCGCGCAGGACGCCCGTGACGCGGGCCTCGCCGCCGGTCCATGTCAGCGTGCCGTGGTCCGAGACCTGTCCGCCCGACTCGACGTAGAACGGCGTCTCGGCGAGCGCCACGTATCCCTGCTGGCCCTCGGGGAGGGCCGCCGTCTGCCGGCGGTCGGCGTCGAACAGGCGGACGACGTGAGTGTGCAGCGAGGTGAGGTCGTAGCCGCGGAAGACGTGTTCGCCGATCCCGCGCAGCACGGCGTCGGTCCGCTCGTCGGCGTCCCAGGCCACGTCCTGCGCGCGGCCCTTGAAGGCCGTGCCCGCACGGGCCTTCTCGCGCTGGCCTTCCATGGCGCGATCGAAGCCGTCGCGATCGAAGGTGAGCCGACGCTCTTCGGAGAGGTCTTCGATGAAGTCCCGAGGCACCCCGTAGGTGTCGTACAGGCGGAATGCCGCGGCGCCGTCCACCGCGGTGCCGGCGGCCGCGGCCTGATCCAGCAGCTCCTCGAGCCGGGGCAGTCCGCCGGTGAGCACCGCTTCGAAGCGCTCCTCCTCGGCGCGAATCACCTCGGCGACCACCGACGCGCCGGCCCGGAGCTCCGGGTAGGCGTCGCCGCACTCCTGCACGAGCGTTGGCACGAGGGTGTGCAGGAAAGGTTCGTCGAGCCCGAGCCGCTTGCCGTGGCGCATGGCGCGCCGCATGATCTTCCGGAGCACGTAGCCGCGCCACTCGTTCGAGGGCGCGACGCCGTCGGCGATGAGGAAGGTCATCGCCCGGAGGTGGTCGGCGACGACCCGCATGGAGACGTCACCGGGCTCGAGCGTGCCGCCATGCCTGCGTCCCGCACGGTCGCCGATGGCGCCGAGCAGCGGGGTGAAGAGGTCCGTGTCGTAGTTCGACAGGTGGCCCTGGAGCACCGCGGTGATGCGCTCGAGGCCCATGCCGGTGTCGATGGAGGGGGCGGGCAGGGGCAGCAGCGTGCCGTCCGGCTGCCGCTCGAACTCCATGAAGACGTTGTTCCAGATCTCGACGAACCGGTCGCACGAGCACTCGACGCCGCGGCACCGGCCGCCGGCCGCCTCCTCGGCGCACGGGAGCGAATCCCCGCGCTCGTAGTAGATCTCCGAGCATCGGCCGCAGGGGCCGGTGTCGCCCATCTGCCAGAAGTTGTCGGCCGCCCCCAGCGCGCCGATCCGGTCTGCGGGCAGGAACGCGCGCCAGATCGCGAAGGCTTCGTCGTCGCGGGGCACGCCGGCTTCACCGCTGAAGATGGTGGCGAACAGCCGCTCCGGCGGCAGGCCCCATTCGGTGGTGAGCAGGTGCCAGGCCAACCCGATCGCGTCCTGCTTGAAGTAGTCGCCGAACGAGAAGTTCCCGAGCATCTCGAAGAACGTGTGGTGCCGGAACGACGGCCCGACCGCATCGAGGTCGTTGTGCTTGCCGCTCACCCGCATGCACTTCTGCGCGGTCGCGGCGCGCGTGTAGTCGCGCCGTTCGCGCCCGAGGAACAGGTCCTTGAACTGGTTCATGCCCGCGTTGGTGAACAGGAGCGTCGGGTCCTCGTGCGGCACGAGGGGAGCGCTCGGCACGACGCGGTGATGCTGGCGCTCGAAGTACGACAGGAACGAGCGGCGAATGTCGTTGGCGGTCATCGGAGTCCGTCGGGGGAAGTGGGGTGGCGAGGATCCAGAGTACAGGCTGGGGGTTGCCCCTCACAAGCCGAATTGCGGCGCGTCAGTCGTCGCCTGGGGCGTCTCCGGCCCGTCGGTGGCGGAGCACGTCGCGGACGAGGGAGGGCGAGAAGCCCTGGCCGAGCAGGAAGCGGTGCAGGCGTCGCTCGGTGGCCGGATCGGAGAGGGTGCCCTGCCGGAGGCGACGGTCGAGGGCGCGTTCGACCAGGCTGCGTTCGTCCTCGTCGCCGAACACCGCCCGCAGGGTCTCGTCCACGAGGGCGGGGTCGAGCCCCAGCGCGCGCAGGCGCAACCGCACCCGGGCCGGCCCGCGCCCCTTGAGGCGGACCTCGCTCCTGGCGCAGGCCAGGGCCGTGCGGCGATCGTCGAGGGCATGTTCCGCCTGGAGGCGGGCGAGGGCGGCGTCGATGTCGGCGGGGTCGTAGGCCTGGCGCTCGAGGCGCTGCCGCAGCTGCGCGGTCGAGACCTCCCGCCGGCCGAGGACCCGCAGACCCGCGACGTAGGCCTTCCGGTCGCTACTGTCCAAACCTCGTGACCTCGGGCATCGAGGCGTTGCTGCGCGCCATCTCCTCCCGGGCGAGTTCGGCCGTCGTGGCGATGCCCTGCACCTTCAGCTTGAACTCGTCCACATTGGAGCACCACCGGAGGGCGTCCTCGTAGGTGAGCAGGCCCTGGGCGAAGAAGCCGAAGATCGACTGGTCGAACGTCTGCATGCCGTACTGCGACGTGCCCTGGGCAATCGCACCGGGGATCATGTGGGTGCGCTCCTTGTCCATGATGCAGTCGCGGATGAACGCGGTGCTGATGAGCACTTCCACGGCCGGCACGCGGCCCTTGCCGTCGGCGCGGGGAATCAGGCGCTGGGAGATCACGGCCTTGAGCACGCTCGCCAGCTGGATGCGGATCTGCTTCTGCTGGTGCGGTGGGAACACCGCGATGATGCGGTTGATGGTCTCGGTGGCGTCGAGGGTGTGCAGCGTGGAGAAGACGAGGTGTCCGGTCTCGGCGGCGAGCAGGGCGGTCTCGATCGTTTCGTAGTCGCGCATCTCGCCCACGAGCAGCACGTCGGGGTCCTGGCGCAGGGCGCTGCGCAGCGCGAGGGCGAACGAGTCGGTGTCCACGCCGATCTCGCGCTGGTTGATGATCGACTTGTTGTCGCGGTGCAGGTACTCGATCGGATCCTCGATCGTCATCACGTGCGTGCTGCGCGTGCAGTTGATCTCGTGGATCATGCCGGCCAGGGTGGTGCTCTTGCCCGAGCCGGTCGTGCCCGTCACCAGGACGAGCCCGCGTTCCTCGGCGGCGATGCGCTTGAGGACCCGGGGCAGCAGCAGATCCTCGAGCGTGATCGGGTGCATGGGAATCACGCGGAAGATGAGCCCGATGGTCCCGCGCTGCTGGAAGACGTTGCAGCGGAAGCGGCCGAGCCCGCCCACGCTGTAGGCGAGGTCGGTCTCGTGCGTCCGCCGGAACTTCTCCTGCTGTTCGGGGGGGAGCACCGACTCGGCGATCCGCGAGAGGTCGTCGTGGGTGAGGCGCTGCTCTTCGGTGGCGGGCACCAGGGTGCCCCGGACCCGCATCATCGGGTAGCTGCCTACCTTCAGGTGGAGGTCCGAGGCGCCGGATTCAACGGCAATGGTCAGCAGGTCATTGACGTGCATGTCCCTGCTATCGACCCTTCGACCCTCCGGATGTAGCGGCACCGGCCGGTTCCCCAAGCTCGACCGGGGTGAGCCATCCGTGCGTATCCGGTGCCTCCCCGCGCACAATCGAGAAGAACCGCTGCTGGATGGCCTCGGTCACCGGGCCCCGCCGTCCGCTGCCGATGCGGATCTTGTCCACCGACCGGATGGGCGTGACCTCGACGGCCGTGCCTGCGAAGAACACCTCGTCCGCGATGTACAGGAACTCGCGGGGCAGAACCTGCTCCCGGACCTCGAAGCCCAGATCCCGGGCGATGGTGATCACCGAGTCGCGGGTGATGCCCCACAGGACGGACGAGCCCATGGGCGGGGTGAAGATGACCCCGTCGCGCACCAGGAACAGGTTCTGGCCGCTGCCCTCGCTGAGATTCCCCTCCGTGTCGAGGGCGATGCCCTCGGCATACCCCTCGAGGGTCGCCTCCATCTTGATGAGCTGCGAGTTGGCGTAGTTCGCCACGCTCTTGGCCATCGCCGGCAGGGTGTTGGGCGACATGCGGGCCCACGTGCTCACCTTGACGTCGAGGCCCTCTTCGATGGCCTCCTTGGTGAAGTAGGCGCCCCACTCCCAGACGAGCACCGCCGTGTCCACCGGGCAGGGGAACGGGTTGACGCCGAGCGAGTCGTAGCCGCGGTAGATCAGCGGCCGGACGTAGCACGCCCTGAAGGCATTGGCGCGAATGGTCTCGTGCACGGCGGCGGTGAGGGCCGGGACGTCGTACGACGCTTCCATGCGGTAGATGCGGGCCGAGTCCACGAGGCGCCGGAGGTGCGCGTCGAGCCGGAAGCAGGCCGGGCCGCGGACCGTGTCGTAGCACCGGGCGCCCTCGAAGACGGCGCTGCCGTAGTGGACGACGTGCGACGCGATATGGATTCGCGCGTCGGCCCACTCGACGAGCGATCCGTTCATCCAGATCTTCCCGGTTCCCGGAAACGCCATGGTGCTGCTCCTTAGGTGACGGCCCCGATCCCGTCCTCCGGTGTATCGCGCGAAGGGGACCGGCCCTGCAGGCCGGCGGGGGCCGTTCGGCGATTGTACCGGGTACTGTCGTACGCCGTCGAATCGTGAGGGGGCTACTGGGTCTCGCCGCAGAACAGGCAGCGGTCCGCGCGCGCGTGCAGGGCCTTGTGGCAATGCCAGCAGAGGCGTGCCGCTGCGGGCTCGGCCTGGACCCGCAACGGCGGGCGGGGCCGGACGTCCACACGGGCCTCGGGCGCTGGCGGCGTGACGACGGCCGCGGCGGGCACGGGGATGCGCGCGGGCGTCGGGGTGCCGACCGATCGGCGCGCGGCCATCACGTCGCTCCAGAGGTCCGAGGCGCGTGTGTAGCGTGCGGTCGGATCGGGCGCGAGCGC